>JBLHKE010000101.1:0-14528 GCA_047619485.1 Verrucomicrobiales bacterium
TTTACTTTCATTGGATCAGTCTGCGCTAACTAACGTTTCTAACAAATCAAAAATGATCGCCGGGTCATCACACATGGTACTAAAAAGCGATGTGTAAGGGAGATTTTGGAGGCTGTTGGAACAGACTAATGGGACACAGATGAAGATCGCTGAACTCGCCAGAGCCTGTTGCCAGAGTTTGAACGTCCCAATAGTCTTGGGACGCGCGCCCAATCTCTGGCGAAATCAGCTACGGTTTGATACTTCGGCTGAGTTCTCCGACAGCCCCTGGCTGTGGCTCATTCATCCGCATGGTCGACGATCTCTACCGGTGCTCCCGGTAACGCATTCAAGAACGCCCGACCATAGCGCTTCGTCAGCACCCGGTTGTCTAAGATCACCGTGATCCCCTCGTCGCGACCCGATCGGATCAGGCGTCCGACTCCCTGGCGGAGTTTTAGGATCGCCTCAGGCACTGAGTAATCCATGAACGGATTGCCACCCTCCGCCTCGATCCGCTCGAGCTGGGATGCTACCAGCGGGTGATCAGGAACAGCGAACGGCAACCGGGTCACGATCACGTTCGACAGCGCCTCACCCGGCACGTCGACCCCGGTCCAGAAACTATCAGTCCCGAACAGCACGCTGGTGATGTCTTCGCGGAACTCTTGGATCAGTTGGTGGCGTGGCATCTTCTGACCTTGCACTAGCAAGCGGATGTCCTCGTCCTCGAAAAACCTTTCCAGTTCCTCGGCCACCGCATTCATCAACCGGTAGCTCGTGAACAAGACGAAGGCGCGTCCGCCGGATTTCTTCACAAAATGCTTCACCCACTTTGCCAAGCCCGCCTCGTACGCGTCGCTGCTCGGTTCCGGCATCGTCTTCGCCAAGTAGATTTTCATCTGCTCTTGGTAGCGGAACGGGCTTCCGATGCGCGCCGCGGCGACGTCGTCAGCCCCGACCCGTTTGCGGAAGTAGCTCAAATTCGACTCGCCGACCCCGAGCGTCGCACTGGTCAAGACACACGACTTGTTGCCACTGAAAAAGATTCGCCTGAGGTGCTCGGCCACATTGATCGGCGCCGCATTCAAAATGAGAGCGTCGCCATCACGACCGGACTTCTCCACCCAGTAGACCGCGTCCTCGATCTCCTGCTCGATGAAATCCTGCACGCCGATGCGCGCATCCTTCACGCGACGCGCCAGGTCGATCATCTCGGCCTTGGTGGTCTCGCTATCGATGTCGTCTGCGATGCGTTTTGCCTCGATCTCGACATCCAAAAACGCCTGCGCCACCGTATTTTCCACTAGGCCAGGTTGTCTCACACGAAACTCGCGCCCCCATTGCGACCACTTGCAGACCGAGCCGATCTCTTCGAAGAACGCATCGAGTTCACTGAACAGGTCTGCGGTCGAACGACAACCGCGCGAGCTGCGCATCATGGTGAACAGCCCCTTCTTCGTGCGCGGGTTGTAGAGACGGTTCAGGTCGAATTTCAAACCAATCTGAGAGATGCGCAGGCCGAGCTGGCGCGCCGCGACGTGCTCGAGAGTGTGCGCCTCGTCGATGATCATGAAGTCGTTCGGGAAAAGCGTGCCATCACCCTCGAGGATCTCATCCTGCCCGGCGATCAAGGTGAATAGTAGAGTGTGGTTCATCACCAGCACATCGGCCTCGGCCACTTCGCGGCGTACAGCTTGGTAAAAGCAACCACTCCCCGGCGGACAGATGCGTGGGGTGCATAGGTGCGCCTCGCTGCAGACCTGCGCCCAGACACGTGCTTCGGGAGTGAAATCGAGATCGCTCAGCGTGCCATCTTCGGTCTCCTCACTCCACTCGAGGATCTTCTCCAGTTCAGCCTGGTCACCGCTGGTAAACAGGTCGCCCTGGTTTTTGATCGCACGCCGCAGCCGGTTCGGACACACGTAGTTCCCCCGCCCTTTCATGAGCACTGCTTTGAAATCGGGCAAGACCAGTTTGCGGGCGATCGGGACGTCCTTGTCGATCAACTGTTCCTGCAAATTGATCGTATGCGTCGAGATCACCGCCTTCTTCTTATTCTCGACCGCGTATAAGATGGCTGGAATCAGGTAGGCGAGCGATTTGCCAACGCCAGTCCCGGCCTCGACTACCACCGGACGCGACTGTTCCAAGGCGCGAGCGATCAGCATCGCCATCTTCTGCTGCTGCGGCCTGAATTCAAAATCCTTCGACGCTGAAAGCTCGCCGCCCGGGGCAAAAAACGTCTCCATACGATCAGACAAAGTTTTTTCTCCCGACGCCTGGGCGTCGATTTCGCGGGTGCCGAGGCCTTCCTTGCTTGAAATCCGATCTTCGATCGCCCTGAATAAGCCAGCCAGACTCCACACACAACCCAAGACAAACAAAACGGACGTGAAAACGAATATTTCGTATCTGCGAAAGAACTCCGCAATTTGCCTTGCGTCGTCGGAGATTTTTCGCCAGTCTTCGATTATCCCTAGGCAGAATCTCGCGAATTAACCCTATTTCGAGCATTCTCCCATCCCCAACACACTAATGACCAACTCGTTACCAGCGAGGGCGCGCGCCCTTGTTTTGCCCGATGTATTGCAGACTTTCCTGTATGGAATGGCCTTGGCGCTGGTTTTTGTCACCGTCTACCCGATTTCAGCCAACGCTGGACCGGACGGAGGGGGACCAACCGGCGTCGTCGCGCAAGAAATCGCCCGCCGGCAAAAGCTAGTCGATGACGCCAAGCTAGCGATCATCGAAGGCGATGAACTGGTCGACAAGCGCGACTTTGGAGCGGCCGTGGATAAATATTTCGCGGCCTACAGCATGAGCGACAACTCCGCTTCGGCCAAGCTGGTGCACGACTTGTCGCGCAATCGCTTCGCCTCCCTCTCGGTGATTTACGCACGCGAGTTAGCGGGAGGTGCGCGCTACGCGGAGGCGCACGCGGCGCTCGATCGCGTGCTCTCGCCACGCGTTGCCCCAGATAACAAGGCGGCCAAGACCCTCAAGCAGCAGCTCGACGATCCCGAGCGTTTCAACCCGGCACTCACACCCGAACACATCAAGGCGGTTGGCAAGGTCGAGCGGCTTTTCCAGGTTGCCGAAGGCCACATGCAACTCGGCAACTTCGACATGGCGAATCTCACCTACGCTTCGATCTTGCGTGAAGACAGGACCAACGAGGCTGCCCGACGAGGCATGGCAGCTGCCGACCTGCGAATCAGCGATTACCACGACACGGCACAAGATCATTTCCGCGCCAAGGCGCTCGGCGACGTCGACGAACAATGGGAGCTACAGGTGCCCCTCAGTCAGCGCGCGTTCGAGACTGCGGTGGCGCTGAAGGGTTCCTCTAACTCGAGTGCAATCACCGACCGCATGCGCAACATCATCATACCGCGTGTCGACTTCACTGACGAGACGCTCGGCAGCGTGATTGAGTATCTAACGCGCGTCAGCAAAGAGTTGGATCCGACCGACACCGGGGTGAATTTCCTGCTGCAGCTAGTTCAGGAAGACGCATCGCTGCGCGACCTGTCTGTGAACCTGACGCTCAACAACGTCCCTCTCGGAGAAGTGGTACGCTTCGTGACTGAACAGACGCGCACAAAGTTCCGCATCGAGCAGTTCGCCGTGGTGATCACCTCCCTGAACTCCACGAGCACCCAGCTGATTACCAAAGAATTCCGCGTGCCGCCAGATTTCTTGCGCAACGCCCCGGCCGGTGATAGTGGGCCTGTAGATGATGGTCCCTTTGGTGGCGGTGGTGGCAGCAACGCCCCTGTAATCACCGTCCGCCTCGATGCGAAGACCTTCCTCGAGAGAAATGGCATCCCTTTCCCGGCAGGTTCCCAAGCATCTCACATCGCCTCGACCAACACGCTCTTCGTCCGCAACACTCAGACCAACATCGACCAGGTCGACGCCATCATCGATAGCCTCATGTCAGGCAACCAGAATTCGATCCGTGTCTCGATCACCCAATATGTGTTGAGCATGGCGACCAACGACGCGATGAGCTTCGACCATCTCCTCGGGATGTTTAACCTGCCCGGTTCGAAGAGTGTTTTTGGTTCCGGAGCGGGTGGCAGCCCGGACGCCACCAACTTCGCCTTCGCGCCTCCAGGCTCTGATGTCCCGACCGGGCAGAACTCGCTCACGCGTGGCATCCGTACCGGAGAGTCAGCGGTTCGCAGCAACGTGATCAACGACGTCACCTCGGGCGATCCGGTCACCGCACCGGGTATCGGCGTGACCCAGAGCCCGTTCGCGATCAGCTCCCCATTTGGCGATCCGCAGTATCAGATGGCCATCCGCGCCCTCAGCCAGCAAAAGGCGACCACCATCACCAACCAGGCAACCACCGTCACCCGGCCAGGTCAGCGCGCGGTGATCGAAGGTGTCCGCAACTTCATCTACCCGACGGAATACGATCCGCCAGAGATCCCGCAGACCTTCAACCAGAACAACGGCGGCGGCGGTGGAGGCATCGTGATCGATCCGGTCAACCAGATCATCACCCTGATCCCTGGCGTTCAAGGCGCGCAGAACAACAGCTTCCCGGTCACCCCAGCCCACCCGACAGCCTTCGACGTCCGCAACGTTGGCACCCGCTTCGAGGTTGAACCGACCCTTGACCCGAACGGCTACACAGTGACTCTCAACATGTCGCTGGAGTTCGCCCAATTCGAAGGATTCATCAACTACGGCACCCCGATCACAACCTCGGACGGCGTCGTCCTCACCGACAACCGCATCCTACAGCCGCTGTTCCGCGTCAGCCGACTCGCCCAACCCGTCCATGTCAATGACGGTGCCAATTTTGTCATCGGTGGTATCATCGAAGACGACGTGCAGTTCACCAACGACAAGGTACCAGTCCTTGGCGATATCCCGTTGGTCGGACGTTTCTTCAAAGGTAAAGTCGCCGAGCGCCGCAAGAAAGCAGTGCTGTTTTTCGTCAGGGTGCAGATCATCGCCCCAGACGGCAGTGTGGTGAATCAGCCAGTCGGCAACGACGATTTTTAGTGGTTCGAGTTCTTGCGGGAAGGGAGATGAATCTGGCGTCGCTGCGGGGCACTCAATGTTTGCACCGCTTGACAATTGCTCCACAATACAAGCAAGACCCATCCATCTCTCCACCGTGATCGCCCCCCACCTCTCAAGTTAATGGATCCCCGCCGCCAGAAACCAGCGCCGTCCGAAAAAGATCGCTACACCTACGACGAGATGATGGATCGCCTGCGCAGCCAGCGTTCAGGTAGCGGCGGCCGACAGGTCGAGATCGAGGGGCCAGATGGCACTGTGGAGGTAAAGAAACGCAAGCGCCGCAGCCACCAACCGAAAAAGGCCAAGGAGGAGCTCATCGGGCGCCTCAAGAAGCGCCTACTGATCACGGCTGTCCCGATCGTTCTCCTGCTCATCGGAGGCTACCTCCTCATCAACGTCCGCTACCAGAGCGACGGGTTCAGCGAAGGGGTCAGCGAGCGTACGAGCCAGATTCTCGGGGTGAAGACGGAATTTGCCCCATTCGTCGTGAAGGGACTGATCGCCAACAATCGCCGTATGTTTATTGAACCATCGGTTGGCACATTCCTGCAAAACGCGGAGTTCACCAGCCTCCAGGGCGACCTCACCGCCGGTTCGATGTTATCCTCCTCGTGGCACCTCAACCGTCTCGACGCCATGCACGGGAAGCTACTTTTTCAGGCACCGAGCCAAGCGCTCGCAGCCTCCGACCCCGAGGGCAATCGGATTCGGCTCGTCGGCGCAGGACTCGGCTTATCGAGCAAGCCGGAGGCGTTCGACATCGATCTCCTGCGGGTCGACAATACGGACTTCATCTGGACGAACGGCCGCAAGTTTTTCACCTTCATCAAGGGCGCGACGGTGACCAGTCTCAAGCCGGGTGCGCGCACCAAGCTGCAGTTGACGAACGCCGAGTTGGACATCGATGGCTGGCCAAAATTCCACATCGACTGGGCAAAGCTCGATCTGGGCAAGGGTCAGATCCGCATCAATGACGCGCTCCTCAAACACCACTACGTTGGCATGCTTGGTGGGGAGGCCTCGGTCAGAGGCGTCATCGATCTGTCCAAGGGCGCCTCCGGCACTCTGATCTGTGGGTTAGAGCAGATGCCAGTCGCTTCCCTGATCGCCAAGGAGTGGATCGGAAGACTCGAAGGCACGGTCGAAGCGACACTGAACTTCGAAGTCGATTTTGCGAATCTCGCCGAGCACAAGGTCAGCGGCCCATTCATGATCCGTAACGGCAGTTTTGGCGACGTCACACCGACGAGCCGACTCGCCGCCTTCCTCGCCGAACCTCGCATCTCGCGCGTCCAGTTTCACAGCATCAAGGGCGACATCAACCTCGAGCGTGGGGTCACAACGGTCACTAACCTCAAGGCACTATCCCCCGATTTCGTTCAGGTGACCGGCAACTACTCGATCCAGCCCGACGGGATTCTCAGCGGCACGCTCGGCGTCGCCATCACTGATAAAATCCTCAACAATATCCCGGGTGGTAAACCAAAGTTCTTCGGCAGCACCGATCCAACCTCAGCGATGAGCTCCGTCAGTGTCCAAATTGGCGGCACCAGCCACGCACCGACCGACGACCTTACACCGCGCATCGAGGCGGCAATCGAACAACACAAGATCGAGACCGCCGCCCCTCCAGCCAGCGCCTACCCGACGATCCAGCTCGCCCCCGGTGTCAAGAAGAAGGCAGACCAACCTGACAGCGCTGCGAAGAAAGCCGCCGAAGATGCCTTCAACCAACTCATTGAACCCTAACATTGTCCGAAACCGACTCTTTCCTCACAAGACACACACCCATTGTCCATGCAGCCCGAGACCAGTATTCCAAACGTCCTAGCAGAACGCTATGCCACCCCACCGATGAAGATGATCTGGTCCGCCGAGGGCAAGATCGTGCTCGAGCGCGAATTCTGGATCGCAGTGATGAAGGCTCAGCGCGACCTAGGGGTCGACATTCCTGCCGAGGCGATCGAGGCTTACGAGAACGCCAAATCAAAGGTCGATCTCGAGTCGATCATGCAACGGGAACGGGTCACCCGCCACGATGTCAAAGCGCGCATCGAGGAATTTTGTGATCTCGCCGGCTACGAACATATCCACAAAGGACTGACCAGCCGCGACCTGACGGAAAACGTCGAGCAGCTGCAAATCTTCGGATCCTTGGCCGAAGTCCTCAACAAGGGAGCCGCCGCACTCGCAGTGCTCAGCGAACGCGCTGAGAAGTTCAAACACCTAGTGATCACCGCGCGCACGCACAACGTCGCCGCGCAGACGACGACCCTTGGGAAACGCCTCGCCAGTTTTGGTGAGGAGATGCTCGGCGCGTTCCAGCATCTCGAGAGCGTCGCCGACAACTACGCCGCGCGCGGACTAAAAGGGGCGGTTGGCACCCAACTCGACCAGCTCAATCTGTTCTCTGGAGATGCGGAAAAGGTCGCGCAGCTCGAAAAGCGGGTCGTCAAACACCTACACCTACCGAGCACGTTCGCTAACGTCGGACAGGTTTACCCGCGCAGCCTCGATCTGCGGGTCGTCTCAGCACTCACCGACCTCGCCTCAGGGCCAGGCAATTTCGCCAAGACCCTGCGCCTGATGGCTGGCCACGAACTCGCCAGCGAGGGCTTCGCAAAAGGGCAGGTCGGCTCCTCCGCGATGCCGCACAAGATGAACAGCCGCTCCTGCGAACGCATCAACGGCTTCCACACCTTGCTCAAAGGCTACCTCACCATGGCAGCCGGTCTCGCCGGCGACCAGTGGAACGAGGGCGATGTCTCTTGCTCAGTGGTGCGCCGCGTGATGCTGCCGGACGCCTTTTTCGCCATCGACGGCCTGCTCGAGACCTTTATCACCGTGCTCGGACAGCTCGAAGCCTTCCCGGCAGTCATCGACAAGGAGCTCGACCACTACCTCCCCTTCCTCAGCTCCACGACCTTCCTCATGGAAGCCGTCAAGGCTGGCGCTGGTCGCGAGGAAGCACACGAGGCAATCAAAGAACACTCCGTCGCGGCCGTGCTGGCGCTTCGCTTCGGCGAGGCTTCTGCAAACGATCTCCTCGAACGACTCGCCGCCGATAAGCGCCTGGGGATCTCGCTCGAAGACCTCCAGAAATACCTCACCGCAGCGCGGTCTAAAACTGGTGCTGCGATCCCACAAGTCGATCGTTTCGTCGTCAGCATCAAAGAAGCGATCGGTAACTACCCCGAGGCAACTAGCTACAAGCCTGGATCGATCCTTTAGGAACGATCCAAAACCTGTAGCTGAATTCGCCACAAACGTTTGCTAAACCGAGCGCCCCTATCAGTAGCGTCCCTGTTCCGAGTGCACAGCGGGCATCCGCGGCGGCGCGACGGGCAAGCGTGCCCATTGGAGTTAGGTTAGGACGGATGGTAGCGTAGCCTTCAGGCTGCGTCCGCCGAAACAATCCCATTTTCTGATCGCCAGTGCGTGGACGGAATCCAAGGCCGCCTGGAGTGTCGTAGAGAGCACAGGCCATACTAAAACGGGACTGCCGTTTCTGACGCAGCCTAAAAAGGCGGTCGGAAGATACGACAAGGAGGGGCACGAGTGTTGGAGTGATGTATTCAAGCGTTCCCGCTGCCGGACGTGGGCTCTTTGCTGACAGTTCAGCCACCCTAGTCTGCAACCGGGAAGGCTGCTCTTCCTGAGCATCGCCAGATGCTTTCGACGAGACACAAGCATCTACTGGGAAATAGCGCGTCTCGCGCTCTCGATGGCAGGACACCATATTGCTACCAGTGATTGACACCTACGCTCTACGCCCTGTCCTCACTCAACACACGCGCCGTACTTCGAGCGATCATTCGCGCCTCATCGCTCGGCACCACCTTCGTTTCGCAGTCGAGGAACTCGAGCCCCGCGCCAATGCGGTCGCGGATTGTCTGCGAGTTCTCCCCGATGCCACCTGTAAACACCAGCAGATCGAGCCCACCCAGCACGGCCGCGAGTGCCCCGATCCACTTGCGCGCGTGGTAGCAATACATCTGCACCGCCATCGCGGCCGCCGGACTCTGATCAGACATCTCGAGCAGTTGTTGCATGTCCGAGCTAATTCCGGACACCGCTTTCAGCCCCGACTCTTGGTTGAGCAGGCGCTCGAGCTGCCCGACATCGAGTCCGCCATCCCGCAGCAAGCCAATGATGACACCTGGATCGAGATCACCGCTGCGACTCCCCATCATCATCCCTCCCGTGGGCGTTAGCCCCATCGTCGTATCCATCGGCCGACCGTCGAGCAGCGCCACTAGGCTGCTGCCACTTCCCAGATGGGCGATGATCACCCGACTTGGCAATTCATCGCCGAGGGTTTCGACAACATGGGCAAACGACAATCCGTGGAACCCGTAACGGCGCAGGCCCTTGTCCCAATACTCTTCCGGGAGCGCGAAGCGCTTGGCTAGCTCCGGCATGGGGTGGTGGAATGCGGTGTCGAAACAGGCAACGTGTCTGAGTTGCGGAAAGCGCCGCCGCGCCAACCCGATACAATCGATCGCCGCCGGCAGGTGCAACGGCGCCATCGGGATCAGCTCGCGCAATTCCCCGGTGACTACGTCATCGATCTCAACTGGCGCAGAAAAGCGATGACCACCGTGTACTAGCCGGTAACCGATGGCATCGGGATTGCTGACAGCGATCTCGTCGAGCGCCGCCGCCACCGCCTTCTCGAACGCTGCCATGTTGCTCGCGTCCAGCCCTCCGACATGACGCCCCAAGATCTCCCTCTCCCCCTCTGCGTCCACCGCATAAACCGAGTAACGCAGCGAGGAGGAGCCAGGATTGATACAGGCAATCTTGCTCACGCCTTCCCCCATTCCCACTCGAGGATCTCCGGCATGTCCTGGCCATGCTTGGTGATGTACTGGCGGTGCTCGTGGAGTTTGTCCTCGATGTCCTGCCTAGCGTAGGCAGCTTCTGCCGCCAATTTCGGCACGCGATCGATCACGTCCCCTGCGAGGTGGAAGCGATCCAGATCATTCAGTACGACCATGTCGAATGGCGTCGTCGTCGTGCCCTCCTCCTTGTAACCGCGGACATGGATGTTGCGGTGGTTGGTGCGCCGATAGGTTAAGCGGTGGATCAACCACGGGTAGCCGTGATAGGCAAAGATAATCGGTTTATCCTTGGTGAAAATCTCATCGAACTCGTGATCCGCCAGACCATGCGGGTGTTGATCATGACCCTGCAATTTCATCAAGTTGACGACGTTGACCACCCGGATTTTCAAGTCAGGGAACCGCTTACGCAGGTAGTCGACAGCCGCAATTGTCTCGATCGTCGGCACGTCGCCAGCACAAGCCATAACCACGTCCGGCTCTGACCCGCGATCATTGCTCGCCCACTCCCAGATCCCGATCCCCTTCGCGCAGTGCTTTTTCGCGGCGTCCATATCGAGCCACTGCGGCTCCATCTGCTTGCCAGCGACGATCACATTGACATAATTCCGGCTGCGCAGGCAATGGTCGGCCACACAGAGCAGGGTGTTCGCATCCGGCGGGAGGTAGACGCGGATGACGTCCGCCTTCTTATTCACCACGTGGTCGATGAAGCCGGGATCCTGATGCGAAAGCCCATTGTGATCCTGACGCCAGACGTGCGAGGTGAGCAGGTAGTTGAGTGAGGCGATCGGCCGGCGCCACGGGATCTCGCTACGCGTCACTTTCAGCCACTTCGCATGCTGGTTGAACATCGAGTCGATGATGTGGATGAAGGCCTCGTAGCAAGAGAAAAAACCATGTCTCCCGGTGAGCAGGTAGCCTTCGAGCCATCCCTGGCAAGTGTGTTCGCTGAGGATTTCCATGACCCGGCCATCGGCCGCGAGGTGGTCGTCGTCGGGTTGCTTGCTCGCCACCCAGCTGCGCTCGGTCTCCTCGAACACCGCACTCAAGCGGTTCGACGCAGTCTCGTCTGGACCGAAGATACGGAAATTCTTCTGCGAGCGATTCAGCTTGAGGATATCGCGCAAGAACAGGCCAAGGGCACGCGTCGCTTCCGCTTTCACCGCTCCGGGGTGATCGACTCCGATCGCGTAGTCAGTGTGATCGGGCATCCGCAAATCCTTCAGCAACGTGCCCCCATTCGCATGCAGATTTGCGCCCATGCGCCGCAGCCCTCGGGGCGCGAGGGATCTCAACTCCTCGATCAGACGCCCGTCGCCATCGAACAACTCGTCCGGGCGGTAGCTCTTCATCCAGCCCTCGAGCGCCCCGAGGTTCTCTGGTGTCTTGTGGAGATCCGGGATTGGCACCTGGTGCGACCGCCAGTTGCCCTCCACAGGATTGCCGCCGATCTCTTTCGGCCCAGTCCATCCTTTTGGCGAGCGCAGCACGATCATCGGCCACGCCGGGCGCACCACCTCGCCCGCGCCGCGCGCCTCAGTTTGAATTCGCTTGATCTCCGCAGCCACCTCGTCAAGCGCGATCGCCATCACCCGATGCATCTCGGCCGGATCGGAACCCTCGACGAACCACGGCCGGTAACCGTAGCCGACCAACAAGCTCTCGAGCTCCGAATGCTCGATACGCGCCAGCAAGGTCGGGTTGGCGATCTTGTAACCGTTTAGGTGAAGGATCGGCAACACCGCGCCGTCGGTCGCCGGGTTGAGGAACTTGTTCGAATGCCAGGAGGCCGCCAGCGGCCCGGTCTCCGCCTCACCATCTCCGATGACGCAGGCGGCGATCAGATCCGGGTTGTCAAGAACCGCGCCAAAAGCGTGCGACAGCGCGTAACCGAGCTCGCCGCCCTCGTGGATCGATCCCGGGGTCTGCGGAGCGACATGGCTGGGGACACCGCCCGGAAACGAGAACTGGTTGAACAGTCGTCGCATGCCTTCCGTGTCCTCCGAGATGTTCGGGTAAACCTCGCTGTAGGTTCCTTCAAGGTAGGTGTTGGCCACCATGCCAGGCCCGCCGTGACCCGGCCCCGCGATGTAGAGAACATTAAGATCGTCCCGCTGGATGATACGGTTTAGGTGAGCGTAGATAAAGTTGAGCCCGGGCGTCGTCCCCCAGTGGCCGAGCAGTCGCGGCTTCACATGTTTCAGCGCAAGTGGCTCGTGCAACAGCGGGTTCTCCATCAGGTAGATCTGCCCGACTGAGAGGTAGTTGGCGGCTCGCCAATACGCGTCGAGCAACGCCAGTTCTTGTTCAGTGGGTGGGGTGGTCGTCTTGGTCATGGTCATGATTTACTAGTAATCGGTCAGCGATTTCGGCGGCAGGGCAACCCGCAGCGCGTTCAGGACAGCGAGGACGTCGATCACTTCTTGGGTGATCGCCCCCGCCACCGGAGGAAGCAGCCCGAGGGCGGCGAAAATCATGCCGATCGCGCTCAGCGCCATGCCACCGATCGCGCTCTGCAGGGCGATGCGCCGCATGCGCCGACTGATGTGCATCAACTCATCGAGTTTGCGTAGAGAGCTATCCATGATCACCGCGCCGGCAGCCTCCGTGGTCACATCGCTATTCTGCCCGAAGGCGATCCCGACAGTAGCCGCCCGCAAGGCCGGCGCGTCATTGATCCCGTCGCCGACGTAGATCGTCTTGCGCAGCCGGGTTTCGGCTTCGACGATCTCGAGTTTTTCTTCAGGGCTCTTGTCGGCCAACACATCGGCAATGCCAACCCGCCCGGCCAGATACGCCACCTCTGATTCGCGGTCGCCGGACAACAACATCGCCCGCTCGATCTGGTGCTTGCCGCCAAGGTGCTGGATGAACGCGGCACCCTCCTCGCGTGGCTCGTCGCGGAATTGGTAGGTCGCCGCGTAGTGTCCATCGATGATGACCACGCACTCCAAGCCGCCGGCGAGCGGCGGCAAGTTCGCAGCCTCCTGAGGAAATTGCTTGGCGAGCTGCTTGCGGCTGGTGATGCGCAGCTCGCGGCCTCCGACACTCGCGGTCAAACCTTCACCGGGCCTCTCGCTGATCTCGCTCACTTCGACCCCATCGTCAGCTCCCCCATTCGCCCTCACGATCGCCTCGGAGAGAGGATGCCTCGAATACGACTCGACTTTTGCAGTCAATCGCAACACTTCATCACCATCCAACCCGGGCGCGACCAGTTGTTTGACCAACTCGGGGCGCCCGTAGGTCAGGGTGCCCGTCTTGTCGAAAATGATCATCCGACAGGTGTCGATACTCTCCAAGATCGATGGGTCGCGGATGATGATCGCCCGTTTCGCCGCGAGCGAGATCGAACCGATGATCGTGACCGGAATCGCGATCAACAACGGGCATGGCGTGGCGACCACTAACACCGCGAGAAACCGGATTGGATCGCCCGAGACGAACCACGCGACCAGCGCCAGCGCCACAGCGATTGGTGTGTAGAAGGCGCCCAGTCGATCGGCGAGGCGGCGCATCTTCGGCCGGTGCTCCTCCGCGGCCTGCATCACCTCCATGATATTCGCGTAACGCGAATCTGCCGCCAGTTTCTCCGCGCGGATCTTCATCACCGACTCGCCGTTGAGCGCCCCGGAGATCACGGTCGAACCCGGAGTCTTAGAGATCAGGTAAGGTTCGCCAGTCAGGTAAGATTCGTCCATCACACTGTTCCCCTCCTCCACGATCCCATCGACCGGACAGATCTCGTGCGGGAGCACCGTCAGTGAATCGCCGACCTCGATCTCATCGAGATCGACGTCCTCGAACGAATTGCCAACATTGCGATGCGCCGTCGACGGCATGCGTTTTGCCAGCGCCTGGAGGACCGAGGAGGCACCGCGGACGGCATAGGCCTCCAACGCCTCACCACCAGACAGCATCAAAATCACCAGCGTGCCGGCCAAGTATTCGCCGAGGAGCAGCGACGTCACGATCGCCATGCCGGCCAGCAGATCCGACCCGAACTCGCGGCGAACCAGATTCCGCAGTAAGCCCCAGACAAGTGGAACCCCACCGAGCACGTAGGCGATCCATAGCGGGATATTCGCCGATGTGGGCGCCCAGTGTAGAACGAAACGCAAGACGAGATGGAGCGCGATTGCCGCCAGAGCGATCACCGCGATTGCTGCTTGAAGCCGATTCTGCCCAATCGCCCCGCAGCTCCCCGTTTCCGGATGATTTTCTAAATGCTCAATCTCGCTCATTTTCGGCTCATTCTTAAATATACCCACACTGTGAACTCGATGCTGCCCACATCTTGGAGCTACCCCGCACATTTTGTCAGGCCAAAAGATGCCCCGATTCGACCAATTCTTGCACAGCTAGTCTCAGAGCTATGATCCATCATTAGACCATGAAGAAGCTTGAATCGATTCTCGTAGGGGTAGATTTTTCGGACTCGTCGATCAGGGCCTTGCAAGAGGCTGGACGACTCAGTCGGCGGGACGCAGCGAATCTGCACGTCATCCACTCGGTCACCCCTGAGTTCGTAGAGCACTACCGCGATAGCTTTGATTCGCCCAAAACGGAGATCCTCGAGAAAATCCGCGCACAGCTCTCGAGTTTCGCCGCCGGGCACCTTCCGGCCGAGCTCAAATTTGAGTCCGACGTCTTCGT
>JBLHKE010000102.1:0-14494 GCA_047619485.1 Verrucomicrobiales bacterium
GAACTAGCGGGCGTGCATGGGCCGTGCCCGAATTGTCGAACCGAAATTGCAGCGCCGATCCCGGCATCGCAAACGTTAGCAAGGCTACTTCACCCTGAGCCAGCCCCGGTTGCGGCGATCCCGCCATTTCCAAATTCGACGATTCCCGCGACCGAGCCACCAGTCCAAACCACACCAGCCTACTCTCCGCAGCAGCCACAGCCACAAGCCCAGTCAGCGACGCATGCTGAACCGGCGCATCTGCCACAGGCACCACGTCCTCCCTCCGGCTCTCCCGGCTCCCATTCGCTACTCCCGTTACCTCAGGCGCAGCCTGCCCCCGAAGCGCAGGCTTGGCCTCCACTGAACCCGGCCGTGCCAACACCACCGTTGCCGATTCCGGAGGCACCAACCAGCCCGCCACTATCGACCCCCTCAGGGCTTCCCTGGCAGGAAACTCCCACCCAGCCCCAAGCGCAGCAGGGTGCCCTAACACTCCCAGAAAATAGCCTAGCAGCCGCGATCCCCTTCCCCCGCCACGCCGAAGAGGAGCAAGAAATTTCACCGTGGGAGAGTCCGCCTTCCTTCATCGATGAGCCGCCGCCTCACCCAGAAGGACCAATCCCAGCGCCTGATCAGCCAAGCTATTCCGAGGCACCTGAACAGACACCAACGCAATCTACCGCCGTTTCATCGCCCCTACCGTTCGAGAACGAGGCAGGCAAAAAGGGACGCAAACGCAAGACGAAAAAACTCAAGTCGTCGCAGGGGCAGAAATCGACAAGTCCCCGCAGGCTTCCAATCATTTTAAAGATCACCATCCCACTCCTGCTCCTCGCTGGGATCGGAGTCGGCTACGTCAAATTCTGGCCAGAGACCCAGGCGAAACTCGGCATGGGTCCCCCTTTAAAAACATCCTCTCCAGAGACGCCACCGGGTATGCCAACCAGTCTAAAAACGGAGGACGACCCATCCGGTTTCAAATACATCGACGAAGCCAACTCCAAAACTGAGGCCGTCACCCCGAGCCCGGAAGCCCGTTTCGAAGCCGATCCGATTCCTGAGGCCGAGCCGCTCGAGTTGGAGGCCGTCTCGCCACCAGCAAAGTCTCCGCCATTCGCGCAGGTGATTCCCGAGGACGAGGATGCTGGCGTCACGGCCGCCCGCAAGATCCTAGACAAAGTTCTCGCGGCCAAAAACAGCGACGATTTGATGCCACTCATACTCGGCGCCGTTCGCCTACGCCCGCAGATGGACGCATACTACGCCAGCAACCCAGCGCCCCTCGAGACTACCTTCATCGCTCACGAGAGCTCAGGGCAGTTGCCTGATAGCCAGCACGACCACCACACCTTCCTGCTCTCGACCACCAAACAAGCGATCCGCTTCCCAGTCGGCATCGAAGAGACTGACGACGGCCCCAAACTCGACTGGGAGACCTTTATCGAGCTGCACGATGACATGCTCGGTGACTTCCTCAAGTCCCCCACATCGGAAGCGAAAACATTTCATGTCATCCTGAGACGCGCCCACTATTTCGGCTCTGACATCCCAGCCCTCGGTGCAAAAAACTGCTTCCGAATCTCGACTCCGATCGCCGGCACAGAAGCCTACGCATTCGTCGAGAAGGACACCCAAATCGCGGAGGATTGCGCGTTCTTCAAGTGGGATCTGGTCTGTTTCCCGATCGCGACGCTCGAGTGGAAAACCCCAGAAAGTGGCAAACCTTACCTCTCGATCCGGCGTATTGTTCAAAAGAGCTGGCGCGCCAAGAAAGACGCCAACTAATCATGGACAAAACTACTATCGGACCGGCTCTCGGTAAAATTCCGAGCGGCCTCTACATCGCAACCAGCCACATCGACGGTGTCGCTGTTGGTATGCTTGCTAGCTTCATTGAACAGGCTGGTTTCGAGCCTCCGATGATCACGATATCAATGCAACCCGGGCGCGTGGTGCACAAAGCGGTCGAAGAGACCCGCCTCATCGGCATCAATATTCTCTCCGAGGACAACGGTGAATTGATGAAGCCCTTCGCGCAGAGCTCGAACCCCGAGCCATTCGCCGATCTGAGTCTGCAAGCGAACGAATACCGGCTCCCCCAGCTCACCGACGCACTCGCCTTCCTCGCCTGCAAGGTGACGGGGAAACTCGAAGCTGGTGACCACGTCGTCTACACAGCCGAGGTTCTCGACGGTGCCCTCCAGAAAGAAAATGCCCGGCCAATGGTGCGCATTAGGCGCGACGGCTTCGGCTATTGAGCGACAGCTCAGCCTTCCGAATCGTCCTAGCCGAACAGGCGCTGGTGCTCCTCGGTAATGTAGCGATCCGTCATCCCCGAGATGTAATCGCAGACCGTACGGTGCAGGCCATGCTCCTCAAGCCGCTCGGTCGTCGCCTCACCAAGTAGCGCCGGCTCCGCCAGATACCGTTTGAAGACCTCACCGATGAGGCCCATCCCACGGCGGTTCGGCTCAGCGACCTCCGGGTGGTAATAGAGATTCTTGTAGAGAAACTTCCGCAGATCCTGGTTCTGCGATCGCAGCTCATCGCTGTAGCCAGCGAGAGTTTTTGGATGGCGGCGCACCTCGTCCGCCGTCTTCACTCCAGCCGCCTCCACCCGCTCATGGGTCGACATCACCAGGTCAGCCACCTGGTGGTCGATCAGGGTTCTGACGACATAGGAGACGAACAATCTCCCGTCGAGGCCGCTGAAGTTCGCGCGCACGTAGTCGGCACATTTTTTCCAAATCGGAATCTCTTCGAGCTGCTCTTCGCTGATCAACTCGTGCACCAGCCCGTCGTCAAGATCGTGGCTGTAGTAGGTAATCTCGTCCGCGATGTTGGCGATCTGCGCCTCCAGCGATGCCCGTGGAAAATCCTCCGCCGGCTGGTCGCCAGACGCCATCCTCGAATAGCCCCGATCGTGTTTGCGCAGCCCTTCGAGCACTTCGTAGGACAGGTTCAGGCCTGGGAATTTCGGGTAGACCGCCTCGACCAAATCCACCACGCGGAGGCTCTGCAGGTTGTGTTCGAAGCCACCGTGATCGGCCATCAGCTCGTTCAACTTCTCCTCTCCCGCGTGGCCAAATGGAGCGTGCCCCAAATCGTGTGCGAGCGCGATTGTCTCGGCGAGATCCTCGTTCAATCCCAGCGCACAAGCGATCGTCCGGCTGATCGATGCCACCTCGATCGTATGGGTCAGGCGCGTCCGCAGGTGATCACCGGTGCCGTTCAGGAATACCTGCGTCTTGTATTCCAAGCGCCGGAAAGCACGCGAGTGGATCACCCGCGAACGGTCGCGCTGGAATGATGTCCGGTATGGATGCTGCGGTTCAGGGTGAATACGGCCGGCGCTATCACCGACGCGCTGGGCGTAATTCGCGAGGCTCGCGTTCTCATCGGCCTCCATCATCTCTCTTGTTTTTAACATCGATTATTTGCTTCGAGTGCTCTCCTCGTCTGCCTGCCCCTCGGCAGATTCGTCTTCGGCGGCCGTCTGCTTGATCTCCTCTAACATCCCCATCAGCTCGCTCCTCTGATGAGCGGCCTGATCCATCCTCAGTCGCAGCATGTCATAGAGCGCCAGCATGATCATGCCCAGCAACAGCGTGCCACTAACAAACCAATAAATCAGAAACATCCAAGGATGCTCCATCAGGAAATCGCTAATCAACACGCCGCCGATGAAGACCGATAGCATCGCGCCGATCGACACCACGAACATTAGTTTGCGGCGCATCTCGCGGGTGCGCATCAACATCAAGCCAGTGGCGAACCCGAGCTTGGTGTAAAATTGGATTTTTGAGGGAAGTCCCATCGGTGGAGGAAAGTCGAGTGCAACGATACACGGGAGACCGGCAGATTCGATTTGAAAATCTGGCAACTCAGCGGAAGTGCTTGCGGTTGCCCGATCGAAAACGTTCCTCGGCGCCATCCAGCATGTCCTTGAGACCGTTTGCGGAGATCGCATGCGCGCCGAACGACGACACCATGTCGAGCACCGCCCGATCCCGAGACGCCACCGTCAGATCGTGATCGGCGGCATACTTGCAAGCGAGGCGCTCGATGATCTCGTCCGCCGAACCATGCTTTTTTGAAAATAGCACCTGAATGTCATCTGGACGGCGATCGCTTTGCGCTTCCCCCTGATTCCCGTCAAAAACAATCACGACCCTCAGCCCTCCGACACTGTCCTGGTACAGTTGCATCCTCTGACAAAGGGCTTCGCGCGCCAACTCCATGCGCTGGTCATGCAGTTGGCGCAGGTCGTCCCAGCTAAAAATCATGCTGTGGCCATCGACCACTAGAAAACGGCCTCTGGCGCTTTTTGAGGCGCTCATCGGGCGCACCTTAACTAATTTATAAATATCCTCAAGTCGGGGGGTTGATTTATTGGCATATCCAACTATTATGGATAACTTAAATATCTCGACTACTTATGAATCAGACGCTTCCAACCTGTGCCCAGTGCTCAACCTCTTTTTGGCCAAATGGGCGCCTGAATCCGGACACGGAAACCCATCTCTGCGATGGTTGCGAGCCACAACAAGCTGAGGTAGCTCTTTCTTCCGATCCAACCTTCGATTCGCCATCCTTTCAAGCGAGGCCAGCAAGGGCATCGATCGAAGTGATCCTAAAGACCCCAACCGCAAGGCCTAGCGGCCCGCGGGTTCCGATTCAACCACGGGAGCTGCCCGGCGTCGCCCCAGCGAAGCGAAAGATTCAGCCTACCCCGACCCCAGCACTGCCTCAGACGCTCGCGTTCAACTGTCCAGCCTGCATGGCAGTGCTCAACATTGCCCGGGATCTAGCGATTGCTGGCACCACCGCCCCCTGCCCGCATTGCGCGTCGATGATCATTCCTCCGCGGATTGCCCCAGCGGCAGCGCTCAAGCCGGTGCAGAGGTCGCACTGGCGCCCAGAGCACTCATAATCGGCTCGACCACCTCGGCGCCAAGCGCGCCACAGGAAAAACCTTTGAATCCCCGTCGGATTCTAGGTATTGATGTGCCCTCGCATCCGACAGCCTATTGTCGGGATCTGTTTATTTTCACCAATCCACACACAAACTTCCCTAAATTATGGCAACGAAAGTCGGAATCATCGGAGCAGGCGGCATGGTCCGCTACCACATCGCAGGTTTTAAAGACGCCGGCGCAGAGATCGTCGCCATCGCCGACCTGAACGTCGAGGCCGCTCAGAAAGTTGCAGATGAAAATGGGGTGCCGAATGTTTACAGTGATATCGGCAAGATGCTCGCTGAAGCCGACATCGACGCAGTCAGCATCATCGTGCCGAACAAGTTTCACGCCCCGCTCTCCAAGCAGGCGCTAGAAGCAGGCAAGCACGTCTTCTGTGAAAAGCCCCCCGCCCTCAGTGCTGCGGAAGTCGAAGTGTTGATCGCTGCGGCCAAAACCTCTGGCAAGACGCTGATGTTCAACTTTAACAATCGCGCCCGACCGGAAGCCTACGCGATCATGGAGGAGATCAAAAACGGCACCATTGGCACTATCAATTCCGCGCAGGGTAAGTGGGCAAGGCGCAATGGAATCCCCGGCTTCGGCGGCTGGTTCACCAACAAAGAACTCGCCGGTGGTGGTTCGCTCATCGACCTGCTGCACATGATCGATCTGTCGATGCACTTCATGGGCTACCCGAAACCGACCCACGTCATGGGTAAGACCTTCGACGACTTCATTACCGACAGTAATTTCAAGGGACCGTGGGGTATCCCTGACAACAAGGAAGGTGTGACCGATGTCGAGACTGCGGCGCACGGTGCGGTGATGTTCGAGACGGGTCAGTTCCTCACCTTCCAGGTATCGTGGGCAGAGATGATCAAGCGCGAAGAGGCATCGGTGACCTTCCAGGGCACCAAGGCCGGCGGTAAAATGGAACGACTGTTCGCCACCGACGGGCTGGACGAGACCGCGATTGATACCTGCGAACTCTACCTACAGGACGGCGAGAACACCGTCGACCGCAAGATCGAAGTAGCCGAGTGCGAGGATATGGGTCGCATCCGATCGGCGACCAATTTCATCCTTGCGATCGAGGGCAAAGAAGAGCCACTCAACACGCCGGATCAGGCACTCTCCCTCATGCAGATCATCGACGCCTGCTACGAGTCTTCACGCACCGGCGCCCCTGTCTCCATCTAATTCCAACCTAGCTACAACGACGATATGAACCGCAAACTCAGAATGGGAATGGTCGGCGGCGGCCGTGGAGCTTTCATCGGCTCCGTCCACCGCATGGCTGCCAACCTCGATGGCAAAATTGAACTGGTCGCAGGGGCACTCTCCTCTGATCCAGAGAAATCGAAGCTCTCAGGCCAAGATTTTTTCCTCGATCCGGAACGCGTCTACGGCAGCTACAAAGAGATGGCCGAGAAAGAGGCCGCGCGAGAGGACAAGATCGATTTCGTGACGATCGTCGTGCAGAACCACCTGCACTTCGATGTCGCCAAGACCTTCCTCGAAGCAGGTTTCAACGTCATCTGTGACAAGCCGATGACCAAGACGCTTGAGCAGGCCATCGAGTTGCGCGAGATCGTCAACAAATCTGGCCGAGTATTTGTCCTAACACACAACTACACCGGTTACCCGATGGTCAAAGAGGCGCGCCGCATGGTTCGCGATGGCGAGCTCGGGCGCCTGCTCAAGGTGGTGGCCGAGTATCCTCAGGGCTACGCGGTCGGCGATGTCGAGGGCGAAGGACAGGGCAAGATTTCCAACTGGCGTGCCGATCCAAAATTCGCCGGGGCCTCCAACTGCATGGGTGACATCGGCACGCATGCCCACAACCTCGTGCGCTACATCACCGGACTCGAAATCGATGAAATTTGCTCGGAGCTGACCGCCTTCATCCCTGGCCGCGAGCTCGACGATGACGGCAACAACCTGATCCGCTTCAAGGGTGGTGCAAAGGGCATCATCTACGCCTCCCAGATTTCCAACGGCGATGAGAACGCCCTCAGCATCCGCGCCTACGGAACCAAAGCTTCGATCGAGTGGCACCAGGAAGAACCGAACGATCTCATCGTCAAGTACGCCAATGCGCCACGCAAGGTCTACCGTCGCGGCAACGACTACCTCGGCGAAGAAGCACAGAAATACACCCGCACCCCGTTCGCGCACCCGGAAGGCTTCATCGAAGCATTTGCCAACATCTATCTCGCCGCCGTTGAGGCCATCGGTGATCAGATCGATGGCAACCCTGCGCCTGAGTCTGGCTACGACTTCCCAGACGTCAACGACGGCGTTGCGGGCATGGCCTTCATCAAGTCGAGCGTCGAGAGCTCCGCTTCCGACCAGAAATGGATCAAATTCCCCGAGGTCTAGCGTCAGGAATCGCCCTGCCAAACATCTGAGGCTCAGCGCAGCCTCCCTCGGCAGGATGCTGAAATCCTATCGAATCGATCATGGAGTCATGCGAGGCTGTCGGGAAAGGCCGAGATGAAGGTAGCTAAGATTTATTCTAGCTCGCCACGGCTTGCTGTAGGCACTTAATTACAATGTTATTTGTAATTTTCATAATTTATGATATTTTTGATATCTAAATTAGATTTTGCCAATCGAATGAAATACCCATCGCCCAATCCCCGTCGCCTTCTCCACATTCTGGTATCCGTTGGTGTGCTCCTTGCGAGCCAGTTCGCGTTGAAAGCGATTACAATCCAGATTGATTACAGCCACGACGACAACAATTTCTTCGGGAGTTCTGGGAGTACCCAGCGCACGGTCATTGAGGCTGCCGCTTCGTACGTAGGCTCTCTGATCCTCGACGATCTGGACGCGATCGAACCAGACGTCGCCTACTTTGGTGGTGCCGGCAACCAGTGGGAAGTCAGCTTTGATGACCCTGCGAATTCTACCGGAACCCTCTTTGAGGACTTCCTGACTGTTCCAGCCGACACCATTATCGTGTTTGCTGGCGGTGCGAACCTCTCGGGCGCGACTCTCGCCCAGGCCGGTTTCGGGAGTGCTGAATTTATCGGCACCCCGGCTTTCGGCACGACCGTCGGGACACGTGGTGAGATTGGACCCGCTGCGGATGAATTCTCCACTTGGGGTGGCTTTCTTTCAGTCGATACCTCCGGTCCTATTTGGGACTACAGCCTCGACAACAGCACCCTTGGGGTTGGTGAGACGCACTTCTACTCGCTGATGCTGCACGAGCTCGGCCACGTCGTCGGTCTTGGAACGGCTCCTTCTTGGATGAATCGCATCAGCGCATCCACCTTCACGGGAACCGAGGCTTCAGCGCTTTACGGTAGCGCGGTACCGACCTTCGAAGGTGATCACTACGCGAACAGCGTCACCTCTGATATCTTCGGTAGCAGTAATTCGCAGACGGCAGCTCTCGTTGCGAACCTGCCGCCGAACGAGACCCGCTTCTTCACCGAGATCGATGTCGCCGCACTCGATGACATCGGTTGGGACGTCGTCTCCGCGCCGATCCCGGAGCCAAGCTCGATTACCCTGTTGGCACTCAGCGCAGCGAGCCTCCTGCGCCGCCGCCGCTAGCTGCTACCAACCACGAAACTTCGATTTGCAATCGAAGCCTGTGTCTCAGCCGTTGCCGCCTACTTCTCCTTCGGCTCGTTCACCAGTTTGATGGCCTTCTCGGCAAAACGTTCACCGAGAACTCGATAGCCTTCCTTGTCGTAGTGGAGCCCATTCCCCTTTCCATTGAGATCATCGGTATCAACCCACTCGCCGACTGCGTCACCTTCCGCTAGCTTCACCTGCTCCTCGCGGACCCTGGTCCAATGCGGGTAACGCTTGTTCTCGTTGTCGAAATCGCTGAGTCGCCCAATGACGAAATTGATGTCCTTCCTACCGAGATCACTCTTTAACTGATCGACCACGCCACGAAAGCTAGCCGAGTAGAACTCACCGAGTCTTTCACGGGCGTCCTTCTCGCCCTGCATCCAAACGAAGGTAATCGAGTCTGGCTTCTTGCTCCCAAGCTCCGCCTTCACCTTCTCTATCAGACGCTCGTAGAGATCGCCATAGTTCTTCTGCTTCTCAGCGTCGCCGCCTTTATCCCCTATTGCAGCACTCCAGTTTTTGTACCAGCGCCGGATCGGTTGCCCTCCCTGAGCATCTTTCACAACCACCACATTTTCGGCTCCAAAGGCCTTCTCTACCGCCGGCGTAAACGAAATTGCAGGCTTGAGCCCGGCCATGTTCGACTGTCCGGAGAGGATGAAGAGATGACACTTTTTGTCGCCATCCTGTGCAGAAGCGGATGCGGCGAAACCGGCGAGTAGCAAAAGTAAAAGGAGGTTCGTTGATAATTTCATAGGATTGGTGATAGGCGAAAGATCGCAGGCCACCCGCCTAAATGGAAGTCCAAAGCTACCTCCCCTGTAGCGCAGCTTTTAAGCTGCGTTCGAAACGGCAGTCCCGTTTGCGCATCGCCTGTGTCTTCTCCGACACGGTAGACCCACCTAGGTTCCATTCGCGCAATGCCCATCAACAAATGGGACAGCTTCGACGGACGCAGCCTAAAAAAGCTGTTGGGAAATATGCAGATGAAGGTAACCGAACTCGCCCTAGTTCCGACTTAGTTCCGTGTTATTCGGCCGCGCCCCCCGTTCCCCCGCAGCAGCAGGATCACTCATAGGCAGGCACCGAAAAGCACTACTTCTTCTTTTTATCCTTCTTCCCCTTGCGCTTCTCGTCCTTCTTGCGCCCCTTCTTCTCGTTCTTCTGATCCTTAAGTTTCTTCTTCTTTTTGTTGGCCTTCTTCTTGAGTTTTTTCTTCAGCTCATCCCAGTATTCCTCACCGCAAATATAGCCAACACAGTTCGCCGATCCGCAGCAGCACGGGTGCGATTTGTAATCGTCGAGATCAAATCCGTAGTTGAACGTCAGCTCTGCCGCCTTCGGGATGTCTTTGGTCGCGACGATCCAGATGCGCTCGTCATCATCGATCTGCGCCTCGCAATTTGGATCACACGAGTGGTTGATCAGCCGGGCAGTGTTGTATCCGATGTTCCCATCGCAATCGAACTCGTCGTTCACGACAAAGAGGTAGACCGCTGCCCCGCCGGTCTCCTTCGCGAGTTCCGCAAGCTCCTGGCCGCGACGGTTCGATTCGTCCTTGTCGACTAGTTCTCCGACATACTCGATGATGGTCGCCTCCTCCGAGATATCCACGGTCGCCACCATGCCACGGCCGTGCACTGGGGAGTCGTAGACCTCAGCCCAGGCCGAGGTCATCATCGGACGTTCAGTCTCGGCCGATACGTCGGGATCTAATTCGGGTTCGCTTGTGTCTGTGCTCATGTTTTTGTCGGCGCAATTATTAGTCCCAGCAGCGAAATCTTCAAGCGCAGACTTCTTGTCATCGGCGCCTATCCGGTATCAACTACCCGACCCTCTCCTGTCGCATGTCACGCAATCAGATCGTCATCCGCCTTATCCTCCTCGTCGCGGCCATCACCGGGCTCGGCCTGTTCGCTTCGCAGCGGATCTCGTTCGACACCGACCCGCTCGAGATGCTGCCCGAAGATCTGCCGGAAGCCACTGGCCTGCAACTGTTTCAGAAGCGCTTCGGCAAGGACATCGATCTGATGATCGTTCTCGAAGGAGAGGATCCAGAAATCGTCGAGGCTGCAGCCAAATCGCTCACCGACCACCTCTTAAAGGATCCGCAACTGGTCTCAAAGGCTTTCTGGCAGCCCCCAGGTGCCGATTCAGGAGAAATTGATCCCCTCTCCTACGCAGAACTCATCGCCTACGGCTGGATGAATGCCCCTCCAGATACCTGGACACCGATGCTCGATGGATTGGCGCCCGAAAGCTCGCGAGAGGCGCTTGCCGAGGCTTTTGAAACACTCGTCTACGGGATCGATCCTCAGGAGTCTTTCCGCGCCAACAAAGACCCTCTCGGGATGATTCAGGCGCTGCCTGGATTCGAACAATTGCTCGCTAGCGGCGAGGACAAAGACCAGTTCCGCGCCCTCGATGGAAAGCTCCGCCTCGTCCGCGTCGAGGCGCCGAACGCGATCTCCAACTACAAGGTGACGATCGATTGGCTCGCCAAGGTCGAACCGGCGATCCTTGCATGGCAAGCGTCGGCGCCCCCCGAGATCCAATCGCTGGATCTCGACTGGACCGGGCGTGCGCCCTACACGGCCGAAATCGCTTCGGCGATGGAGAGTGAGATGAAGCTGTCGGTCGTTTTCGCCGTCTTGCTCATCCACACCTTGTTTTTCGTTTTCTACCGGCGCTTCATCCCGATCATCTGGCTGGTGCTGTGCCTCGCCCTCACATTTACCATCACGCTCACCATTGGAAGCTTCATTTTCGAAGATCTCGGTGCCACCAGCGTCGGCTTCGCGGCGATCCTGATCGGACTCGCTGTCGACTACGGATTCGTCATCTACCAGGAGTCGCTCAAACATGGATCAGAGCCAAAATCACTCCGCCGCAAACTGGCCTACAGCATCGGTTGGGCAGCCGTGACCACTGCAGCGGTCTTCATCGGGCTACGCCTTAGCAGCTTGCCCGGAGCCTCCCAACTCGGCACCATGGTCGGGATCGGGATTAGCGTGGGAGCGCTGGTGATGCTCACCATCTTCACCTGGCTCAATAACCTCTCCCCACCGAAACCGAAACCGCCGCGCCAAAACTGGCCTGACGCGCCGAGATTCACTCGCGACGTCTGCATCGCCAGTGGCATCTTGTTCTGCATCGCCCTCATCGTCCTAGTCCTGCGCGGCACCCCGGCGATCTCCACCTCGGCGGATGACCTGCGCCCGAAAGAGAGCCACGCCAGCAGAGTTTTTGTCGAGATTTGGACAAAGTTTGGCTGGGGAGAAAATGGCGGGATCCAAGTGGTATTCGCGGGCAAAGACGAAGCTGAAGTCGGCGAGCGAATCGAGCAGGCGCAGCGCATCCTAAACAATGACCAGAGCGAGATCGATCGAGAAGTGGTCTTCCCACCCAGTTTTCTCCTCGCCAATCGAACCAATCAGCAAGCCAACCGCGACAACGTCCGCGCGGCGCTCACGCAGAGAAAACGCATCGTCGAGGAGGCACCTAACATCGAACGACCGTCCAATCTGAACGCCGGACATGTCAGCGAGATGCTCGCCCTCTCGAACGCCATCTTTGACGCTTGGGAGAGGTTCATCGCCCTGCCTGCCGATGACAGAATCACCCCGAGCGACGCAACCAGCCGCTGGGCTCTCGATAGCTTCGTCTCCCGCGATGCGGCACCGGTGTGCGCGCTCGGAACGATCAAACTCCCATTGCGCAGCGAAGCCACCAACGCCGAGGAACTACGACTCGCGGAGAAGCTGGGAAGCGATGGGATCTACCCGGCAGGCTGGCCGCTCCTGCGCCCGGCCATTGTCCGCATCATGAGCCACGAGTTCTACTGGGTGGTGATCCCGATGGCCGCCATTCTCCTCGTCATGCTGTGGCTCGCGTTCCGGCGCTTGCGCAGGGTCGCTCTTTCGGTCGCCGCCCTAGCGTTCAGTTTTGTCGCCCTGCTCTCCATCATGACGCTGCTTGGCGCCCAGTGGAACCTCATGAACCTTGCTGCGATTCCGCTACTGCTCGGTGCAGGGCTCGACTACTCGATCCACATGCAACTCGCGCTGCAGCGGTTGAATGGCGACACGGCGGAAGCGCGCCGCACCATCGGTCGCGCCCTCGTCCTGTGTGGCCTGTCCACCGCCACCGGCTTCGGCACCCTGATTGGTTCAACCAACGCCGGCCTCGCCAGCCTCGGCCTCGTCTGCACCATCGGGATTATCATCACCATGTTGACCTGCGTCTTCATCCTCCCTGCCTGGTATGGCTGGACGCACCGCAAGGCTTGATTTATCCACTCCGCGCCCCCAATGTCATCCCAGTGAAAGCCATTCTTACCGCCAGCCTAGTCGTCCTGCTGCTCCCCAGCTGCGGTCTCTTCAAGAAGAAGGAGGAAATCGGTCCATACGGTGACAACCGCTCGCGCTGGCAGAAATTGCGCACCTACGAAGAAGAGCGCTACGATGGCTGGGCGGACAAGTGGATGCATCGTGAGGAATACAAGCGCCGCAAAGCGGCCGAGGGCAAAAAACGCAACCCGTAGCGGAGGTTCTGCGAACTGCCGATATCCTAGACGAGCAGGTCTTCCCCCTCCGACTTAGCGATGATCACTGCGCCGCAGGAGTCGCTGAAGATATTCACCGCGGTCCGCGTCATGTCCAACAGCCGGTCAACCGCTAGCAGCAGCCCGATGAACGCCTCGCCGTTGGCGATGTTCACATTGTTCATGATCACCAAGATCGCAACCAGACTCGCCGAGGGGATGCCAGCGACACCGATACTCGTTAGCAAGGCCAAGGCCACTACCATGAATTGCGCCGTCAAGGTCATCTCGATCCCCATGATCTGGGCAACGAAGATCACCGCCACACACTCGTAGAGCGCGGTGCCATCCATGTTCACCGTCGCGCCGAGCGGCAACACGAAACTACCCACCCGCTTCGAAACCCCCGCGTTCTCCTGCACCGCACGCAGAGTCAGCGGTAGCGTCGCCGACGAAGAGGCTGTCGAAAAGGCTGTGAGGAGCGCATTGCGCATCGCCCCGAAGTGCTTCAACGGAGACACCTTCCCCAGTACCTTTAACAAAATCGGCAAAATCACCAGCGCGTGGATTAACAACGCTCCAATGACGACGAAAAAGTACTTCGCCAGCATCAAAAAGATCTCCGGCCCGACCATCGCCACGGCACTTGCCACTAGACCGAACACCCCAATTGGGGCAAACAGCATCACCCAGTTGGTGATGAGAATCATCAGCTCGTTGAGCCCCCTGAAGAAGCCGAGCAGCGCATCGCGCGCGTCCACGCTAACGTAGATGAGTCCGAACGCCACGAGCAGGCTGACAAATATCAATGCTAGCATTCGCCCATTGTCGGCGAAGACCGAGAACACGTTGTCGGGGATCATCCGCTTAAAAATGTCGCCCACGGCGGACAAGCCTTCTGTGTCCTGCCCAGCAGCCTTCGCCTTGGTGCTCTCCGCCAGTTTCTGCTCGTTCGCCTTGACCACTTCGACGATCTTCTCGTTAGGCTTGCCATCTTCCAGCCCAGGTTTGAACAGGTTGACCATCGATAGGCCAATGATGATCGCGAAGAAACTCGTCAGCGTGTAGTAACCGAGCGTCTTCATCCCCAAACGACCGAAGCCATCGCTCTTCCCTAGGCCGGCAATTCCGACGACGATCGAGGAAAAAATCAGCGGGACGATGACCATCTTCAGCGCCTGTAGGAAGAGTTTCCCAATGTAGTCGAAGAAGCCGACAAACCCTTGGCCAGTATCATTTAGCACCGTCACCGGAACTCGCTCCACCGCGCAGGCTTTGTTGATAATGCATCCAACGATCACCGCTAAGATGAGGGCGATGAGGATCTGCAACCAGGGTTTGATTCGAATCATCCCGGATCATAACACCAATCCGTCATCAACAGTCAAAGAAGAAAAATAAGTTCGGGTAGCAT
>JBLHKE010000103.1:0-14475 GCA_047619485.1 Verrucomicrobiales bacterium
CGCATCAGTAGGAAAAGCCAACCGAATAGAAACACGAACAGCAGGCTCGGTTTTGGTCGCAGCAGCATGTTCGTCACTGTATTAGCACTCCCACATTTCGAACAAGGCCTGCCTGCCCGATGGCTGGCCTCGCCGCCGCCGCCGGGTGTCTCGCTTTCCGGTGATTTGTATGGATCCATCCTTCTGTTTTCACCTACCGCTCGCGATCGATCCCAGGGCTGCATCGATGCCGCTCGCCAGTGTCGTAATTAATTTCGACTTCATTGCCCAATGAAAACTTTGGCACGTGCTCCAAGTCCAGTCAATAGCACGCCGTCGGTCACCTCCAACAAAGCCATTGACCGCCCGGGTATCTCAGCGTGACACTGGCTTCCTATGAAATCCGCCCTGTTCTCATTTCTGCTTTTCGCTCTCTGCGCCAACGCCGCAGCTGCCCCGCGCCCTAACATCATCCTGATCATGGGAGACGACATGGGGATCTCCGACCTCGGTTGCTACGGCAGCGAAATCGATACTCCCAACCTCGATAAGCTCGCCGGAAATGGCCTGCGCTTCACCCAGTTCTACAACACGGCACGCTGCTGCCCGACACGCGCCTCACTGCTCAGCGGGCTCTACCCGCACCAGGCCGGCGTCGGCCACATGATGAACGACCGCGGGCACGATGGCTACCGCGGCGAACTCAACCGTAACTGCCTGACGATCGCCGAGGCGCTCAAGACCGCCGGCTACGGCACCTACATGGCCGGCAAGTGGCACATCACCTCCAAGACCACAGCCGATGGGCCGAAGGACAACTGGCCAAGGCAGCGCGGCTTCGACCGTTTCTACGGGACGATCCACGGCGCGGGATCGCTATGGGATCCGAACAGTCTAACAAGGGGAAACACCCAACTCGCCCCTGACAACGACCCCGAATACAAGCCCGAGAAGACCTGGTTTTACACCGATGCGATCGGTGACCAGACCTCGCGCTACATCGAGGAGCACGTCGCGGCACACCCAGACAAACCCTTCTTCAGCTACGTCTCGTTCACCGCAGCCCACTGGCCGATGCACGCCCGCGAGGAGACGATCAGAAAATACAAAGGCAAGTACGACGCCGGCTACACGGAGATCCGCAAAGCGCGCTTCGCCAAGATGAAGCAGCTCGGCATCATCGATCCCGACACCGAACTCTCGCCGCAGGCGCGCGACTGGGACAGCGCCCCAGAGAAAGCTTGGGAGATCCGCTGCATGGAAGCCTACGCCGCGATGGTCGACGAGATGGACCAGACGATCGGCAAGATCGTCGATACCGTCGAGAAGGCCGGCCAGCTCGACAACACGCTCATCTTCTTCCTCCAGGACAACGGCGGCTGCGCGGAGGGCTTCGGCCGTCGCAAGAACCCGACCACCGGCCCGCGCGCCGACAAGCCTAGCCTCACGCCAATGGCCAAAGGCGAACTACAGATGCACATGCAGCCAAAACAGACCCGCGACGGCTACCCAGTGCGCACCGGCCCCGGAGTCATGCCCGGTGCTGCCGACACTTACATCGCCTACGGTGAGGGATGGGCAAACGTCTCCAACACGCCGTTCCGCGAATACAAGCACTGGGTTCACGAGGGCGGCATCGGCACGCCTCTGATCGCTTTCTGGCCGAAGGGGATCGCGCGCAAAGGCGAACTCGACCACCAGCCAGGGCACCTCATCGACATCATGGCGACCGCCGTCGATCTCGCCGGTGTCGACTACCCGAAACAGAAAGACGGCAAGAAGATCAAACCGCTCGAGGGTCGCAGCCTCGACGTCGCATTCAAAGGGAAAGCGATCGAGCGCGACGCCATTTTCTGGGAGCACGAGGGCAACTGTGCGATTCGCAAAGGCGACTGGAAACTGGTGCGCAAGGCAAACAGGGAGTGGGAACTATACAACATCGCCGACGACCGGCCAGAGCTGCACGACCTCGCTGCGGAGAAACCCGACATGGTCAAAACGTTGAGCGCCGAGTTCCAGGCCTATGCCGATCGTGCAGACGTCTCGCCGGTGGGCATGTGGCGCGGTGGTCAGAAGAAGACAAAAAAGAAGACAGCCCTTAACAACAAAGAACGTTTCAAACTAAAATCGGGCGATGATCTCCCGCAGGACCAAGCGCCGAACATCGCCGGGCGCGGAATCCTTATCGAAGGAACGGTTAATTCTAACGATCGTGACGGTGTGATTGTCGCGCAGGGCGGAGACGCACAGGGCTACGCCCTAGTATTGAAACAAGGGATCCTACAATTCCTGACATGCGTCGATGGCAAGATCACGGTAACTTCAATGAAAGACCCAGTGAAGTCCCAGGAGTTCTCATTCCTGGCACGGATGTCAATCGATGGCGGTGTCCAGCTGACCGTCGGAAGTAGAACCCACCTCGACGATAAAATCGAGCCTCTCAAGCTGATGCCAGTCGACGGGCTACAGGTCGGGCGCGACAGCGGCGGAACCGTCGGCGACTACAATGCGGACAACCCACTCGACGGCGAGATTAAGCTCACGCTGTCACTACTACCGGCCAAACCCAAGAACGCTAAGACAACCCGCCTGAACCGACTGCTCAAACACCCAAATGGAAGCACGGAGTTCGAGCAAGTAGAGTTCGATCAGGCGGCGATTGCTCTAGAGATTGCCGCCGGCAATGGCTTTACAACTCAGATGATCCGGCCACTGGCGCTAGACGCGATACAGAAACAGAAAAAGCCGCAGCCGAAAAGAAAGAAACCAACCCCACTCGCACCGATCAAAGACAGACCAGGCCTGCCACGCGTCTTACTCATCGGTGACTCGATTTCCATCGGCTACACCTTGCCAGTGCGCGCGCTGCTCGAAGACAAAGCCAACGTTCACCGCCCATCGACCAACTGCGCTTCCACGCGCCAGGGCTTGAAGGGGCTCGATCAGTGGCTCGGCGACAAGAAATGGGACGTGATCCATTTCAACTGGGGTCTGCATGATTTGAAATTCGTCGCCCCCGGCACCGCGAAACTCGCCGACAAAAATGATCCGAAAAACGCCCGACAGGTCTCGCCAGAGGAATACGAGAAAAATCTCACCGAGCTCGTCAACCGGCTCAAAAAGACTGGTGCCAAGCTCGTCTGGCGCAATACAACACCAGTGCCAGAAGGTACAAAAGGACGCATCGTCGGCGACTCGGCGAAGTACAATGCCATCGCCCAAAAAATCATGGAGGCCAACCGTATCCCCACGGATGACCTTTTCGCCCTGACAAAGCAACATCCGACCATCCAACTGAAGGCAAACGTCCACTACTCGGCCACAGGCTCGAAAAAACTAGCCGAGCAGGTCGCCAAAACGATCCGGGCGCAGCTGGTGAATAAGTAGCCCGCCCAGCAGCTGCTCCCAGAAACTGCTTGCCACATCCCACGCCCCCGCGAAACTTCGTAACCATGAAGTTGTTCCTAGCACTTGCCGCCATCGCACTCGCCGCTCTCGCCTCGAGCTGTTCCTCCAACGATGCAGACCTACCGAGCCCGGCCGAGTCCAAGGTCTGGCGCATGTCTCCGGGCGGCCCTTAAGGCTTGTCAGCGCGCGTCCTGCGCCAAGACGGTGAACGCGCCAGCTCTCCACACGGCCGTCGCCAACGACTTCTCAGCGCCCTCGCGCAGACCTTCTGCCTGCGTGCTCCACACCGCCGACGAGGCGCGCTCGCCAGCTCGGATCTTTGTGTAACAACGCCCCAAGAACTCGGGTAAGCTCTGATCCTCGACCGCCCACAGCGTCATTAAGATGTTGCGCGCACCAGCGATTTGAAACCCTCGCTGCAAACCGAGCACCCCCTCCCCAGCCACGCTGATCCCCAAGCCGGTGTCACAGGCCGCCAGGGTCACCAGTTCCGTCCCGGCCAGATCTAGCTCGGCGACCTCGCCTGCGAACAAAACATTATCCGAACTCGACTCCGGAGCCTCCCCGATCGCCATCTGCACCAGCGATCTCCGCGCCCCTCCGAGCACCAGCCCACTACGGAACATCGGCCGACGCCCCTCATTTAAGAAGAAACCGTGGCAGCTGAAGTGGAGCACCCGCACCGGCTCCTGCAAGGCGCGCCGGAGCACGAACTCATCCGTGGGCAACGAATCGAAATCCGCCACGCCAACCAAAACCTCACGCTCCCTCTCAACCCCCGGCAGGTCTCCAAGCCCAGAGATCTTCTTCCACAACTCCTCGCCGAAACCGACACCTCGGCCCGGCCACTCGACCGCCGCACCAGAGTAACTCGCGACGCCACACTGCGCCCAGCGCTTACCCGCGGGCACCTCCCGATTTGCTGACGGCCTGCCTGACGTAACAAAGATCACATCCCGGACACCTTCACACCAGAACGCCCCCTCATGCCGCAGGGCTGCGAACGGCACAACGCTCAACGCCCCTCCCGGAGAAATGATCAGACCATCGCCAACCTCCCCCAGTGGAGCGATGCAGAAATCATAGAGCCCCTCGAGCACCGCCTCTAACGAGAACACTGCATCGCTCTTGCTACCACTCGCCTCCGCATCCATGTGCGCCCGCATATCTTTGAGGTAGGCCTTCAACTCCTTGCCCTTGCCCAGTTCAACCCAACGCGTCGCCTCGCCGCCGAATAGCACTGCTCCATAGCACTGCTCCCAGCGACCCGCACCGAGATATTTCTGGAAAACGAAGTAGTCGATGAAAATTTTCCCAGCCGGTAGCGGAGCACGTTCGCTGATCGAACTCCCACCCAGCACCGAGTCCAACACCACGCCCTTAGTCTGCAACACCATCTCTCCGATCTCTTCCGCACTGGCACCGAACGAACAGAGCTGCGAGAGTGGATCCGACGTCCTGCGAAAATCGAGTTTCTGACCCTCTGATCCGAACTCTAGCAAGTGGTGCAACAGGTCTAGCGCCGCCCCACCCGCCTCGCGCGCACGCTCCAGCGCCGCCTGATTCTTCCCAGCATCGATCAACAAACATGCTTCATTCTGGAGGATTTGAACCCGTAATGGGTGGTGTTCGCTCAAAGTCGAATCCGCCAGCGCCCGCGCTTTCGTCAACGCCATCGCGGCCTCTCGGAAATTCCCTGCCAGGTGGTAGGCCGAGCCCAGATTGTTGAGCGCAACCGCATCGCCCGAGCCCTCAAGCAGTCCGGCCGCATTCTCAAGTTCCCCCTGGAAAAGGTAGAACGCCGCCAGGTTCCCCTTGCTCGCCAACACTAGGTCAGGCGATACATTCTCCAGCGCAGCGATCCCATCACGGCTCGCCAGTAGATTTATTTCTGCGGCGGAAAGTTCCCCCGCACGCAGCTGGGACAGGCCGAGGTCGCCCAGCAACGAGGCAACCTGTTCGCTCTCCCCCCCCCAGATCTTGCGCCCCAGCACCAGCGCCTCTTCGAAACGGGAGATCGCCCTAACATAGCTACCAATCGTGTGGTGGTAAGTCCCCAGATGCTTCAATCGCGTCGCGCGACTAGCGTCGTCGGGCGCGCTCGCCAGCGCAGTCTCGAGCAATTCCCCAGCCTCCTCGTAGCGCGCCAACGTCAGGTATAACTTCCCAAGATGTACCTGGCTTGCCGACACCCAAGGCTCGTCAGACTTAGGGCTAGCGAGTCTGCGCAGCCCGATCGCAGCGTGGAATGCCTGCTCCGCATCGGCGAACTCGCCTGCACCCTGGTACGCCAGCCCGAGCGCATCAGCACACGCACCAAGCATCGCCGCCGGTGCACCATCCTGCTCGAACAGCGCCCAAGCCTCCGACAACAGCACGAGCGCCCCGGCCGCATCCCCCTGCGCATCGCGCACCATCCCCAAGCTCAATAGCACCTCCCCGTAGCGCAACCCGCCCACTTCTCGGCGCTCCTCGACGACCACTTCGAGGAGCGGAAGCGCCTCAGCGTAGCGCCCACGATCGAGCATCCATTCCGCCTGCGCCTCAACCGCAAGCCCTTCGGGCATCACATCCTGCAACTCCGCGGAGACCGGTTCGGCGGGTCGCCCGCCACCGTCTTTTTTCTCCCCGCACCCTAACAGAAACACACTACAAACCAAGCACACGCAGGCGCACATAGAGCCGCGGCCCATCGATCGGAATCGATGCGACCACCCATTGAGCTCCAACGAGGCATGGGGCATCTTCATCCGCAACCATCGCGTCAGGAGGCACCACTGTCCAATGGATCAGGTCGGTCGAGTATTCCACCTGCACCGATATCTCCTGATCGCACAGATAGTCGGCCTTGCGGAACTGGTAGAGTGCCCCACCATCCTCGAGCACCAGCTTCGGGCGCTCGTCCTCTGTGATCCATCCGGACGGGTTCAGCGCCATCGCGTATTCGACGGCATTGACGAACCCGTCGCAATCAGGATCATCATCCGGTACCGCGGGATCGGCCTCGAAGAAATCCATCCAGACCGGAAACAGCAAGGGGATGCAGATGACCGATGACTGGTGCACGAACAGCAGATGCTGGATGCCATTCATCCCGACCCCGAACGGGCCGCTTGGACCATAGGTGGTGTCACTGGCATCCGTCAAAACGCTCACCACCTCCGTCGGCGATGCCCAGGGGTTACGCGACAGGATCCGCGCTGCCGCGCCTGCCGCATAGCCTGCGGAAAAACTCGTACCGCTGCGCACTAGGCAAGGGTTGGCGATTCCGGTCGAGGCGGTCAGGACATTTTCACCTGGAGCGAAAAGCTCGACCCGCGCGCCGTAGTTGGAGTTCGCCCAGCGCGTATCGAGGACACTAGACGCAGCAACGGTCAAGGTGATGTCGCCCATTCCAGTCGTCGTCGCCCCTGCAGGAGAGATATTCATCACATCCAGGTTCTTGTTGCCGGCTGAGACCACCACCGTCATTCCGCCAAGGTAGGCACGCTGCACCGCGAGATCTAGGATCGCGCTGGGGCCGGTCGTCGTCGAGCTCGCGAACACCAACACGCTCGCATCATTGAATGGATCCCCATCGGTCGCGCGCTGGTTGTGCTCGTTCAGACTCCAATAGATGACATCTGCGGCGAACGAAGCGAAGCTCCCGGCGACGCCTGGAATCGTCCCGGGATCCGGGTAGCACACAGCCGAGATGAGATTCGCTGGACAACGCCCGGCACCCAAGGTCTCGCCAACCGCACATCCAGCCACGCCAGTACCATGATCCCACGGATCCTGCCAGGCCGTGGACACACGCGGCAACATCGCCGGCACGTAGGAGCTAGTCAGACCCAGCCGCGATCCCGCCGTGGTAAATTCTGTATGCGTCGCGAGCACACCGGTGTCGCAGATGTAGACGAAGGGTCGGTTCCCCTCACAGGGCTTGATCATCGGCGGCTGGTAAAGACCGTCCGTGCCGACCCGCTGATCGATTCGATCAGGCGACCACGGAACCCCGCCACCTCTGCCATCTGGCCGGAGCTCCTGATCCTGGATCACCACCAGGTCAGGCCGGGTGTTACGTAGATCTGCGGCAGCCTCGGGATCGAGCAGCACACCTACCATGTTGCCGCCGACTTCCGGGAAGTCCACATCCACATAGATATCGCCACCGAGCGCCGCCACCGTATCTACCAGATCCCGGTGCTGCGCATTCGCCACATCCCGAGGCTCGACCATGAAGCGCTGCGGATTCTGGGCCATGGCATTGTGGATCATCGCGACCCACAAAACTAATAGACCGGAGAGGAGGCGAATCTGGTGAGGAATTTTCATATCACTATTGGTTCATTGTTAAAATTCCAACTGCATGCCGAAGTGCGCATGGGAGCCACCGCCGTCGAGCTGCCAACCATAGTCGAAACGGAAACTGGCGCGCTCTTTAAAACGATAGCGCAGACCTGGCCCAGCAGATAGGAACTCGCGATCGCCCTGCCCGCTCTCCATCTCCGACCTTCCGTAATCGAGGAAGCCGAGCAACTGGAGATCATCGTGAAAAACCGGTGCACGTAGCTCGGTCGAGCCCCAGTAACCACGATCGCCCAATGCCTCGCGCTCGGCATAACCGCGCACGCGGTCGTGTCCGCCGAGCGCCAGCTGCTCACTCGGCAGGAGCGCCGCATCCGTCCACTGACCACCTGCCCGGACGATGAGCGAGATGTCGCCAATCACGCGGCGCGCATGCTGGATCTGACCACGCAGATAGGAATACTCACTGACCGCATCCCTGCGGATGCCACGGAACGCCTCGTCACTGTTAGCCTCACTCAGGTCACCCGGGCTGTAGATCATTTCCCCCAACAGAGAAGTGCGATGCCTAGGCCGATCCAGCGACGCCGAATACCGGCCGACAAGATGGACCAACTCCGATCTCGTCGCGAAGACTTCGACCCCGCCGAATTCGAGGTTGTTGTCAGTCGACTTAAAATCGAACCCGACAGAAAGCTCGTGTCGCCAGTCGCCACGCCGCTTCAAGGGAACGCTGTAGTGTGCCCCTAGCAACCAGCTGCTTCCGCCGGTCTCGGTGCCGTCCTTAAGCGAAATCTCGCTCTCGACCAAGGCTGCTAGCAAATTCAGCTCATGCTCCCACACGAGGGGGATCCGGTAGTCGAGGGCATGCGCACGGAAAGCATCGACATCCGTCCCGAGCGTCGCCTGATAAATCATGCGGTGCCCTAGCCCGAAAGCATTCCCCCATTCGAAGCCAGAGAAAAACCGCTCCTCCCCGACGACTTCCACCCCGGAGTTTTCAAACCCGCTAAATACACGAAACGGGCGCTCATCGCTCAACTGGAAAAGCAGGTTCGCCTCAGCAATCTCGTCGCCTGGAGCAACCACCAGCCGGGCATCGTGAAATCGGTTTCGGTTGAGCCAGTCGAGCGCCCCCTGCAGTTCCGCCATCGTCAGTTTGTCTCCCGGCCGTACCCCAAAGCGGCGCACGCCCAGATGTTCGCCACCGGCCATCGCCACTTCCCCCACGATCCCTTCCTCCACTTCGAGCTGGATGCGTCCATCGGTAATCTCTTGCTCAGGCAGAAATACTTCGACCACAGGGTAGTCGTGTTGCTGGTAGTGCGCGATCACCTGATCCATCAGCCCGAGTAACCCACCAGTCGTCAGCGGGTCTCCAAGCCCTCCCTCCAACCCAGCGCGGAGTCTCCGCTCGTGCGGAACAGTGATCTCGCCCAACAATTCGACGCCGCGCAGCGACTCTATCAATACTTCCCCATCGCCGGAGCTGTCACCAGCCATCCCACCTTGGGGCAGATCGACCCGCCGATCCTCACCAGCGATCTGGTCTGGGAGCAATCGCCCAATATCTTGAGCACCGCCCCGGATGGGACACAACAAGAAAACGGTCGCGATCACGACCGTCTGCCAGCTCCTCTGTAACGCGATGCTCAAAATTACTCCACTATCATCTCGTCGAGAACGTTTCGGATTCCGAGGAGGACAGAGCGAACACCCTCCTCTTCAATGTCGACTTCGCCAGATACCTGCCCTTTTTCAAAACTAAGGATCACCCGACGATCGAGGTCCACCGCGACCGCTAATCCCCCACCGAGGCGACGGTCGAAGTCCGCCTCGTCGGCACAGACGATCACCTCCCGACCTTGCGCCATCTCTGCGACGACGGCTCCCGCCTTTGACTCAGGAAAAAGATACACGACCACATCAGCCGTCGCCGAAGGCCCGCCATCACCTCCACCACGCACCCGGTCGACCTTGCCCAGCGATCCATCACCCCCACCACCTCCGAATTGAAACATCATGAACATCACCGCACAGGCCGCTGCTGCCAGACCACCGTAGCTGGCCAGCGGTTTCGCTTTAAAAAACTCGACCAGATTGGCGAAGAAAATCGACACCGTAGGAGGGGTAGCGACAGCACTCTTTGGTGCACGGTCGCCGAACTGCGCGATCAGCTGATCGCGCAGGCTCTCCGGCATCTCGGGGACACCATCATCCTGATCAGCCTCGCGGTCGAGCGCATCAAATACGTGCAACCGGTCGGCATCTACAGTGCGCAAGAGTTCTTCGCGCAGCGCCGCACGATCTTCGGCTGGGAGGTTGGAGAGTTCCTTATCAGAGTTCATGGTTTTTGGCTTCACTCGATCTAACGCGATCGCCGATGCCGATTTGCAGAAAAAGGTTGAATCATCTTAAAAATCTCGTGTTTTCAGGCAATCCCCGAGCTTTTCCAGAGCCGATTCCAAGTGTTTATTGAGGTGCCTGCGGCGATTTCCCAACGAGGATGACGCTTTCACCTGCATCATTTTCATGACCACCGAATCGTTCGCCAAATCCCCGCGTGTGACATTTGCCTCCACAAAAAGCGCGGTCAGAATGTGCCACTCGAGTTCGCTCAGGCAATCGCAGCACGACTCGTACATCGCGTCGAATGTGAGGCCATCGAAAGGCCCACCACCACCCGCTTGATCGCTGGCCGGCGTGATGAACTTGTCCGGGTCGTCGAGACTCTCACCGTAGGCCGGATTATTTGGACGATTCTTCTGCGCCGACTGCTTGCGCAACCAAGAGACACCACGGTTATGCACCATCGTCGTGAAAAGCGGAACGACTTCTTCGAAAATCGTCAGCTGTTCGATCGGTGCGATACCATCCTTCTCGCGAACGATCGCCAGCGCAGCGAGACAATCGACAAACACGTCGTCAATCGCTCCATCTGGCACACCGCAGCGGCGCAACACCGCCACCGCACGCCCTTTGAGTACGCTTGGCAGCCCGCCCCACTCGGTGCTCTCAAAGCGCCCATCACCACTGCGCTGCTGGAGCGAAACCAGATCGAGATTGCGATCGTAGAACTGCTCCTCCGGGTTGTAGAAGCGTTGGGGGTCATCCTCCCGTGCCCTTGCGCAAGCCGTCGCCTCAAGACCCCGCCGCAAAGCACGACCTGTAAGGAATGTCCCAATCTCGCCACTCGATGGAAGGGAATCGAACTCAGCCAAAAACTCCTCAAAAACCAGCGTTGCTTCATCTACCACGACATCATCCGGCAACAGAACCCCAGAGAGCGGTCGGCGCACTTTCGCGCAAACCACCCTCCAATAGGCATCAAAAAAAGCTGAGATATCGACCTGCAATACAAAAAATAAGTTAGTGAATCTGCATCCTGCCCAAAAACACCCAAGTCCCGAAGCAAAAACAATCTAGACAGAATCCCAGTCTTGATGTATTATTAATTTATGCCTTTACCGCGTATCTTGCTCACACCGAATCGATTAGGTGTCCATTACCACTGCGTCTCTCGTGTCGTTGACCGCAATTTCGTGTTCGATGTTCACGAGCGGGATGTCTTCCGCAAGATCATGCGGCAGGTCGAAGCCTTCTCCGGGGTGCGCGTCCTCACGTGGACGATCCTCTCGAACCACTTCCACCTGCTCGTCGAGGTTCCGGCGCCCCCCACCACACCACTCACCCATGACCAGATCCTTGACCGCTGCCGAGCGCTCTACTCGGACGATCAGATGATCGCGGTCGAGTCAGAGTTCGCCGATGCTAAGCGCACGGGCGGCAACACCTTGGAGGAACTCCACGGACGCTTCATCCGGCGCATGTGGGATCTCAGCGAATTCATCAAAACCGTGAAGCAAAAATTCACCCTTTGGTTCAATCGGACGCACGATCGCGTTGGCACATTGTGGGAGTCGCGATTCAAAAGCGTGCTCGTTGAGGGTGAGCGAAACACCCTCCTCAAGGTCGCCGCCTACATCGATCTGAATGCCGTGCGCGCTGGCATCGTAGACGATCCTAAAGAATACTGCTGGTGCGGCTACAGCGAAGCTGTAGCGGGCGATGCAAAAGCCCGTGAGGGTCTCGCAGTCGCATTCGCGGATGTTAAACCCGATACCCCGTGGCGCGAGATGGCACCACGATACCGCAAGCTCCTGTTCGGGATCGGAGCACAGACGGACACCCGCGCTGGAATCTCTCCAGAGGCGATCGCCAAAGTCTGGGCAGCCGGTGGCAAGCTGAGCGTCGCGCAGGTCTTGCGCTGCCGGGTTCGCCACTTCACCGACGGCCTTGCAGTCGGCAGTGCCGCTTTCATCGAACGAGTCTTTCAAATTCACCGAGCTGCGTTCGGTGACAAACGCCAATCGGGAGCCCGGCGCCTACGCGGCGACCCGCTCGACGGCTTGTGCAGCGCCCGCGCACTCAGAAAATCCGCTATCACCTGCGGTGACGGATAGCAAAAAAAATGTAAATCCCGGGAGGGAACTGCGATAGACTTTCCAAAGCATGCCCCGCCGCGCCCCATTCCCTCACCTCCCGTTTTTCGCCGTCCCGCTCTTGACGCTGGGTCTTGGATGCAACGCTCAGTCCCAGTCACTATGCGATGACTTCCACGTCCCGGCCGCTCACATCGGTAATTTTGAGGGCTGCGTCGCGACCGGCAATACGACGACCATCACCTTCAACGGATCGGCCGTTCTCGAGTGGGATCGCGGGTTCAACATCCGCCCAGATCAAGACCTGCGCTTCACCTTCGCAGGCGGCGCGAGAGGCGCGGTGCTCAACCGGGACATCTCCGGCGGCAACTCGAACATCGCTGGAACAGTCACCTCAAACGGCCGTGCCCTGCTCATCAATCCCAGCCGCAGCATATTCATCCAACCAGGCGCCCTCATCGACGCCGATGGCGGATTCCTAGCATCCACCTTAGACACAGCTGATGACGACACCTTAATCAACGGTGGTGGTGGCGAATTCAACGGCGGCGGCTTCCTCACCGGCATTAACAACGACGGCACCATCCGCTCGACCAACGGCGACATCATCCTCATCAGCAACGCGGTTATCAACGCCGACACCGGTCGGATCTCCGCGCCTTCTGGCAGCGTCCACATCGGGGCGGGCACCCGCATCCGACTTGCCGCTGCTGGCGAACCACGCATCGCCGTTCTCGACGGCGACGGCCAACACAGCATCACCAACAACGGTGCCATCAATGCGGCCAACGTCATCGATCTGAGCGCTTTCGCCTCTTCGCCCATCCTCCCCGGACAGCGCAACCCGGCTATCGAGAACAACGGAATCATCCGCACCACCACCAGAAACGGCCGGGTCTTCCTCCGCGCGCTACCCGGGGATAGCCAGATCCTCAATTCGAGCACTGGCACCATCGAAACCGCCAACCTGATCCTCGAGGGAGATCCCATCAATGAGGGCGCCATCATTGAGCCAGACGACGGTAGTAACCCGAGCGCGCCCAGCGGAACCCGCCAGTTCCCGCGCCTCACCAGCAGCGCCTTGGCGGAGACCGCGAACAGCGATTTTCGCCTTAGCCGGCTCAGCTTCAGCCATCTCAACGGCCTCGAGTCGAAGACGAAAAAGAAATCGAAATCAGCCCCAAAAAAGAAAGCTGTCATCGCCTCGAACACTGCCACCACGAGGGGTAGTGGCACAGCGGATCAGAAAAAAAAGGCGACTGCCAGCGGAAAAAAAATCGTTCTCCGCCGCGGCACCTTCTTTGGCAAGAAGACGCAGTAGCACTGCGCAGCCCCCCACATATCCTCAAGCTACTCCCTCACGTCGTCCCTCAGCCCTTCCCGGATCAACGCCGGCTTGTCCGTCGTGATCGACTGCATGCCCAGATCGACCAACTCCCTGGCGCGCTTCGGATCATTCACCGTCCAGCCGTGCGTCGAATAGCCCGCCACGCGCAACCGTTTTAAAAATCCGCCCGTTAACGAATCGTGGTCACCGCAACTCAGGCCATCCGCCCGAATCGTTTCCAATGCCTTCAACACCTCCGACTCAGTGGGATTGACCTCGCCCGATTTTTTGTCGCGCCGAAATGACGTCAGCCAGAAGGCCTCCAACTGCGGCATCGCGATCTTCGCATTCAAGATGACCGGTTTTTGAAAACTAATAATCACGATCTGCTCTGGCACCAGCCCACTCGCCTCGACTTCCTTCTTCAACAACGGGATGATCTCCGCACCACATTTAACTTCGATGTAGATCTTCTTGCCATCCGGCACCGTCGCTAACACCTCCGCCAATACCGGCATCCGCTCACCTTGCCATTCATCACCTCTCCACGATCCAACATCCAGCGCGCGCAGTTCAGCCAATGTCGACTTAGCGACGTCCAGATTCCGCTTCTCTTTGTTTAGACGCTGCGTCGTCCGATCGTGAGTACACACGATCTTCTTGTCTTTCGTCAGAAAGAAGTCTCCCTCGATCGCATCGGCCCCCTGCTCCCAAGCCAGCTTGAAAGCCGCCAGCGTATTCTCCGGGGCGTCATGCGAGGCGCCGCGGTGGGCGACGACGATCGGATCCGTATCCCCCGCGAAGACGGTGATTTCGATAAATCCAATCAAAAGGAGAGTATATAGTAGAGACTTTGGCATCGAGTAGCATCATGACAAACAGACCCACCAACGTCAATTCAGATTCGCGCAGAGGGCTTCGCATCAGCCCTTTTCTGTTTACCCCAAGTCAAAAATCACCTAGAAACCCCTACGAAATCATGAACAGGATGCAGAAATGGTTTACCTCAGCGTGCCTGCGAATGCTCCC
>JBLHKE010000104.1:0-14450 GCA_047619485.1 Verrucomicrobiales bacterium
TCTGGTAAACGGGTTGCAGCAGGATCCGAACCTCTAGCGCAGGCCTATGCTGGCCACCAGTTCGGTGGGTTTTCCCCGCAGCTAGGCGATGGCCGCGCGCTGCTGTTGGGCGAGGTGATCGACCGATCGGGCATGCGCCGCGATCTGCAGTTGAAGGGATCTGGACGCACCGCATTCTCCCGCAACGGTGATGGCAAATCTGCGCTCGGTCCAGTGCTGCGCGAATACATCGTCAGCGAGGCGATGCACGCGCTCGGCGTCCCGACCACCCGCGCGCTGGCGGCGGTGGCGACTGGGGAAACGGTGTTCCGCCAGGAGGGTCAGGTGCCTGGTGGCGTGTTCACGCGCGTCGCCTCCAGCCACATCCGTGTCGGCACCTTCCAGTACTTTCTCGCACGCGAAGATGTCGATGCGCTGCGCGAGCTGGCCGACTACACGATCGCCCGCCACTACCCAGACGCCGCCGGTTCTCCCGAACCGTATGTGGCTTTGTTAGAACAGGCGATCACCGCGCAGGCGAAACTTATCCCACACTGGATGTCGTTAGGCTTCATCCACGGCGTGATGAACACCGACAACTGCGCGGTCTCCGGCGAGACCATCGACTACGGACCGTGCGCGTTCATGGACGCCTTCCACCCGAATTGCGTGTTCAGCTCGATCGATCGCGGCGGTCGCTACGCCTGGGGGAACCAGTCGAAAATCGCCCTGTGGAACCTGACCCGCTTCGCGGAAACGCTGTTGCCGCTCATCTTGAAAGACCGCGATGAAGCGACGGCCAAAGCGGAGGCATCACTCGGGACTTATCCCAGTTTATTCGAGGAAGAATACATGCAACGATTCCGCGCAAAATTCGGGCTCGGGGAGGAGTCCCCAGTCGAGATCATCAAAGACGGCCTCGATCTGCTGGCGGAGCACGAAGTCGATTTCACCCTGTTTTTTAGGCGCTTAACGGCCGGCGACCGCTCCAAGCTGGCGGCATGTTTCAAAGATCCAACGCCTTTCGACCGCTGGTATCAGTCGTGGGAAGAGGCGACCAAGTCCGCGCCTGACACCACCGCGATGCGTGCCGCCAACCCGATTCTCATCCCGCGCAACCACCGCGTCGAGCAAGCGATCCAAGCCGCCTACGCCGGCGACGACACGCCCTTCCACCGGATGGTCGAAGCACTGGCTGCGCCATTCGAAGAACGCCCCGAGTTCGCCGAATACGAACTCGCGCCAGAGCCCGAAGAGGTGGTGCAGCAGACCTTCTGTGGGACGTAGCTAATTCCGCCTGAAACTTGCTACTCTTCTTCGTTAGTTTCCAGCTTCACCATCGAAAGCGCATTGATGCAGTAGCGCAAGCCGCTCGGTTCAGGCCCATCTGGGAACACATGACCGAGGTGTGATTCGCAGGAGTTGCAGGTCACTTCGATGCGTTGCATCCCATGGGCTCCGTCGCTCGTGTAGGCAATTGCATTCTCCTTCGCCGCTTGTGAAAACGATGGCCAGCCGGTGCCACTATCGAATTTGCCAGAGGAATCAAACAGCAGGGTATCGCAGCAGACACAGGCGTAGTTGCCGGGCTCGAATAGCTCGCAGATCTCTGAGCTGAACGGTCTCTCGGTGCCCTTCAAGCGAGTGATTTCGAACTGCTCTGGTGTCAGTTGCGCACGCCACTCGTCCTCGGTTTTCTCGACCGTACGGTCGGGCTCGAGGTTGCCTTCATTGGCGTAGTTCAGGACATCTTTCCATTGGATCATATCATTCAATACGCCAGCGGGGCACGAATCGCCATGGTTGAAATCGGGCGAGGCACAGATGCGAGTAGCTGAACTCGCCACAGTTTGGACGAACCTTCCACGGCTCCGAAGATCTCTAGGGCGCTCGGCCAAATTCTGGTTCAAAAAGACATCCTGCACCTGCTGTGGGGCGCGAATTTCTCGCTCGGCATCCAGGAACGGGTGATCGGCCTGAGCCGCGAGGACCCAGAGCTACCCTAATTTCCCTGTGCAAGTCGTACCTCCGGCGCTTAGAATCGTCTACGTGATGAAGATGAAGCCACTCGACCGACGAACCTTTCTGCGCGGCACTGGTGTCGCGCTCGGCCTGCCCTTACTCGAGAGCATGTTGCCGACGTCGCTGCGTGCGGCTGCCGCCGAGAAGTCTCCGGACGTACGGCGCATGCTGGCGATCTGTGCGCCGCTGGGGATCCACACTCCGTATCTTTTCCCACAGCAAACCGGGCGCGACTACCAACCGACGCGCTATCTCGAACCGTTGCAGCCACTGCGCGACAAGTTCTCCATCCTCTCTGGCCTGCGCCACCCGGACGTGGACGGCGGGCACTCGGCTGAGGAGAGTTTCCTCACTGGCGCCACGCACCCGGGGCAACCGAGTTTCCGCAACTCCATCTCGGTCGACCAGTTCGCGGCCGAACGCATCGGCCACCTGACACGCGTGCCATCGCTGTCGCTCTCGGCCAACGGCACCGGCTTGTCCTACACCCGCTCCGGCGTGCGTATCCCCTCGGAGACGAAGCCATCACGCCTGTTCGCGAAACTCTTCCTCGAGGGATCCGAGTCCGAGAAGGCCGCTCAGATGCGCCGCATCCAGGACGGCCAGAGCATCATGGACTTGGTGCGCGACCAGACCAGCGGAGTGACGCGCAAGCTCGGCCGTGAGGACAACCAGACGCTCGATCAGTACCTCACCAGTGTGCGCGAACTCGAGAAGAGGCTGGTGATGCAGGAGAAGTGGGCAAAATTGCCCAAGCCAGAAGTCGAGGAGAAGCAGCCCGACGACATCGAGGACCGCGCCGATTTCGTCGGCCGCATGCAGCTCATGTATGACCTGATTTTCCTAGCGCTGCGCACCGACTCGACCCGCTTAATCACCTTCTGTGGTGCCGGTGGCAACTACGTGCCGACGCTCGAGGGGGTCGACGAGGACTGGCACAACCTCAGCCACCATGGCAAGGATCCGGAGAAGATCGAGAAGCTCGCGATGATCGAACTCGAGGAGATGAAGCTACTCGCCGAGTTCTTGCAGAAGCTCGACGAGGTGAAGGAAGGCGACCACAGCTTGCTCGATCAGACAGCTATTTTCTCCGGCTCGAACCTCGGCAACGCTTCGAGCCACGATAACAAGAACCTCCCAGTGATCGCTGCTGGCGGCCGCTTCAACCACGGCCAACACCTAGCCTTCGAAGCGGAGAAAGCGCCACCGCTGTGCAACCTGTTCGTCTCCTACCTGCAACACCTCGGCGTGGAGGCAGGCGAGTTTGCCTCCGGGGATGGCACGATGCCGGGCTTGGCGGTGTGAGGGGAACCGCTTCCCGTTCCGACCTACGCCAAACAACGTTCGCTAACCAGTCCGGCGCTCACGGAACGAGAAGCCATTCTTTTACGGTGGCTGTGCCGCTCCTTGAAAAGAATCTGCGGTTAAAATTCCGGTGCCTAAACGATCGGGTCGGGGCACACGTCACGCCGTCCACAGCCGATGCAGTGGTTGCCGAGGTAGAGTTCGTCGAGTTCCTCCATTAGCTCGCGGATCATGCCGCGATCATCGGTCAGCACGCCAGCTTCGAAGTTGCGCCGCTTCGGCGATTTGGCACCGATCCCGGCACCGGTAAGGTTCGCCGACCCGATGTAGGCCATGCGACCGTCGACGATGAACAGCTTCATGTGCATGCGCGGGCAGAGGATGCGCTCGAAGCGTTCGTTCTCCACTAGCTCGGGGAACTTGTCGAAGTCGCGCCGGAACCGCGGTCCGGGCTCTTTCGCGTGGATCAGACGCACGTCTACACCAGAGGCCACCAAGTCGGACAGCACTTTCAGGAATGGGACGTAGCGCTTCCCCGCGCCTTTGACATGGACGTCCTTGATGTCCGCGGTGGCAATCCACAGGAACTTCTGCGCCTCAGGGATGACGCCAGCGATCACGCGCTCGTAGTGCGCCTCGTTCAGTATGAGCTCGTGCATCGCTAAAAAATTCTCGACAAGCTCAGTGTGAGAGCTAGATTTACGCACGTTAACGTATGCCCTACGCTTCGGACAGCCTCAATCTCAGCCTCCTCTTCCAGGATCTCCTCCTGCTAGGGTTGGCTTCCCGTTAACTTTTTTCCTTTCCTACTCCCTGTCCCGTGGCACAAGCAATCCTGCTTGAAGCCCAAAGAGCATCCGCCCATCACAGCGCGCGATCACCTCGCCCACTTTTTACCTTTCACCTTCTACCTTTTACTTCAAGACCATGTCCGAAAAGATCATCATCTTCGATACCACCTTACGCGACGGCGAACAGACGCCTGGCGCCTCGATGACCATCCGCGAGAAACTCGACGTCGCGCGCCAGCTCGAGCGACTCGGCGTCGACGTCATCGAGGCCGGCTTCCCCGTCATCAGTGATGGCGATTTCGAGGCCGTCCACACTATTGCCGGCGAACTGCAAAAACCGATCATCGCCGGGCTCGCGCGCTGCGTCGAAAAAGACATTGTCGCCGCTGGTAAAGCGGTCGAGCCAGCTGGCAAACGTGCCCGCATCCATGTCTTCCTCGCTACCTCAAAAATCCACCGCGAGCACAAATTGCGCAAGGCGAGTGACGAGATCCTGCGCATCGCAGTCGAGAACGTCCAGCTCGCCAAGGCGCTGTGCGACGACATCGAGTTCTCCCCGGAGGACGCTAGCCGCACCGAACCCGAGTTCCTCGCCGAGGTCACCCAGGCCGTCATCGAGGCCGGAGCGACCACCGTCAACATCCCCGACACCGTCGGCTACGCGGTGCCTGAGGAGTATGCCAAGCTGATCGCGCACCTCTACGCCAATGTCCCCAACATCAACGATGCGGTCATCAGCGTCCACTGCCACAACGACCTTGGCCTCGCGGTGGCCAACTCGCTCGCCGCAGTCAAAGAAGGCGCACGCCAGATCGAGTGCACTATCAACGGCCTCGGCGAGCGCGCTGGCAACGCCTCGCTCGAGGAGATCGTCATGGCGATGAAGACACGCGCCGATTTCTTTGCGGACTTCGAGCTCGGCATCAACACCCCAGAAATAATCCCTACCTCGCGCCTCGTCAGCCAGGCCACCGGCTACCTCGTGCAGCGCAACAAGGCGATCGTCGGCGCCAACGCGTTCGCGCACAGTTCCGGCATCCACCAGGACGGCATGATCAAGAATGCCAACACCTACGAGATCATGACCCCCGAGTCGGTCGGCCGCGGCGCCACCGATCTTTCCCTCACCAAGCACAGCGGACGTAACGCGTTGATGACGAAGGTGAGGCAGCTTGGATACGAATTGAAAGACGACGAGGCCGCACGCCTGTTCGAACTCTTCAAAGAGCTTGGCGACCGCAAGAAATCGATCCTCGAGCAGGACGTGCGCGAGTTAGTCGATGAGGCGACCCAGGAGCCAGAGCACCCGTGGAAACTGATCAACTTCGCCACCAACGCCGGCAGCGACGCCGATCAAGTGGCGGTGCTCAAGCTGCAGCACGCCGACCAGGATAAGCCGAAGAAGATCTCCGCCATCGGCGACGGTCCGGTGGATGCGGTGTTCAAATGCGTGCAGAAGATCACCGGCGTCAACGCGACACTCAACAACTTTGACGTCCGCGCCGTCACCGGCGGCAAGGACGCTGTCGGAAAGTGCTTCCTCGAGATCAAAGACGAGGACGGTAACCTCATCAAAGGCCGCGGCGTCAGCACCGATATCGTCGAGGCTAGCGTGCGCGCCTACCTGAATGCCATCAACCGTCTCGTGCAGAGGAAGTAGCGGCCGATGTGCCTCCAATTTTTGGCAGAATCAGCTACGGCCAGAGCTTGAGGTGACGTGAAGGAGCATGGAGTTGCACTCTGTGGGATGCAACTCTGTCTCCACGGTGCGCTCGATTACGGTGACCCCAGAAAGCATAAATCAGAGGTGATGGAGAAAAAATGAGCCCGAAGGATTGAGAGGGTCGTCGTCACTCAGATGCATTCCACGAAGTGCAACTCCATGCTACCCTTCCGCTACGCTGTTCCCAAAAAAATCTGTGTTTATCTACGCCAATCTGCGGTTAAAATGCAGTGCCTAGCCCTGCGCCATTCTCCGCAACCGTCGCAGATGCACTTGCGCCACTGCTCGGTCGCAGTGCGCTGGCAGGACGCCGTCGATCTCCAAGTCCAAAGCCGCGCGCACGCTGGTTGGGATCTTCTCTGGCAACGAGTTGAGGATGGCTGGCGGCAGGTGGGTCGACCACCAGAAGCTCGCGAACAAATCCCCACTGAACAACCAGCGTCGCTCTGCGCAATACAGCCCGCAGTGACCGATCGTGTGTCCTGGCAACGCGATCACTTCCATCCCGCCTAGCCAATCATGGAACACGTGGCCTGGCGCAAACCAATCGACCTCGTCCTCGGGCGGCACCTGGTAACCGAACACCCGCCTCCCAGCCGACTCCAGCCAGCCGCAGACTTTCGCCGCGCCGCTGTACTGATATTCTCCGGCGACGTGTGGCTTATCCAACTCGGGCGCCGCCACCCACGCGCCGAACTCGCGGGCGAATCGAAAGGCGTTGAAAGTGTGATCGAGATGCCCGTGCGTGAGGATGATCCCGCGGATGCGGCAGCGGTCCCATCCCACCATCTTCAACGCCCGACCGAGCGCCGCTGATGCACCCAGGAACCCGCTGTCGATCAACACCAACTCGTCGCCACGCCGTAGCGCGTAGATGCAGACGCCGTGTGCGTGGATTTGCAGGACGTCTGGAGCGAGCAATCGCATACGCTTCTCTACCGCACTTCCTGCCCCAGTGAAAACCGTTTTCCCAGACAACCACCCAGATTACACAATGGTAAAATGCAGCATTGCGATAACAGGCAGAAAATAGCAATTACGCGGCAAGATAAATACATACAAATTACATGGACATATGTTGCATCGTCTGACCTCTGCAGCTGCAGCGAAAATCGTTTTCCCCTTGCCGCTGAAGACGCGTCTGCGATGGGTGAAGGCTATGTGCCCGATCCTAATCCTCCACTGCGCTTCCACCTGGGCGCTCGCCGGACTCATCTGGACGGTGCAATTGGTACTCTATCCACAGTTCGATCGCGTCGGGCGCGAGGCATTCCCCAGCTACCACGCCAGTCACATGCTGCGGATCACTTTCGTAGTCGCACCGCTGATGTTAGTAGAAATCGGCACCGTGGCTTGGCTAGTGACCTTTGGTGGTGAACGCAACCCATGGCTGTTGGCGAGCCTGCCGCTACTGGCGCTGAACTGGATCGCGACCGGGCTGATCCAGGTGCCGTTGCACAAGAAGCTCGAGCACGATGGCTACGATGGAGGCGTTTCGAAGCGGCTCACGTTGAGCAATTGGCTACGCACTGCGAGCTGGTCACTGCGCGCGCTGCTGGTCGCTATGGTGTTGCTTTGATTTCTGCGAGCACTAGGCTCGGAAGATGAGAATTTTCCTTTCGCTACTCGCGTGTTTCCTCTCCGTCACCAGCGCGTTCGCGGCCAAGCCCAACGTCCTCATCATCATGGCGGACGATTGCACTTTCAACGACCTGCCGCTCTACGGCGGGAAGAACGCCAAGACGCCGAACATCGACCGCCTTGCCCGTGAGGGGTTGACCTTCGACCGCGCCTACCTAGCCGAGGCCATGTGCCAGCCGTGCCGATCCGAACTCTTCACTGGACGTTTTCCGATGCGCAACGGTTGCGCTTGGAACCACTCAGCTAGCAAGCCCGAGGTCGAGAGCATGCCACAGCGCCTGGCACCGCTCGGCTACCGCGTCGGGATCTCCGGCAAGCTCCACGTAAAGCCGCAGGAGGTTTACCCGTTCGAGAAGGTCAAGGGCTTCGACCCGAACTGCGTGCGCAACCCGACCAAGCCTCACGACACCGCGGGAATCGAACAATTCATGGGCGACGACGAGCCCTTCTGCCTGGTCGTCGCCCTAGTCGAGCCACACGTCCCATGGGTGATGGGTGACGCCTCCGCCTACCCGCCGGGCAAGCTGCAGCTACCAACGAACATCGCTGACACCAAAGTCACCCGTGAAGCTTTCAGCCGTTACCTCGCCGAGATCACCTACATGGATGGTCAGGTTGGGGAGATCCTCGGGGCACTGGAAAAGTCTGGCAAAGCGTCCAACACGCTAGTGCTGTTCACATCCGAGCAGGGTTCGCAATTCCCCGGCTGCAAGTGGACCAACTGGGACACCGGCGTCCACACCGCACTGGTCGCGCGTTGGCCGGGTGAGATCGCTGGCGGCAAGCGCAGCGGCGCGATGGTGCAATACGCGGACGTGCTGCCGACGCTAATCCACAGCGCGGGAGGCGATCCATCAGGCGGCGGCTACGATGGCAGTAGCTTTTTGAAGGTGCTGCGCGGCGAGTCGGGCAAGCATCGCGACTTCGTTTACGGCGTGCACAACAATTTACCCGAGGGGCCATCTTACCCTGTACGTAGTATCAGCAACGGTGAATTCCGCTACTTGGAAAACCTGAAACCAGACGAGATCTATATTGAGAAACACCTCATGGGTTGGCAGGGCAAGGGCCAGCTCAACAACCCTTACTGGGCGACTTGGGTGAGCGGCTCAGCGACAGATGACCGTACTTACCAACTGGTGAAACGCTACATGCATCGCCCGGCGGAAGAGCTTTATCAGATCTCGGTCGACCCATATGAGATGACGAACTTGGCCGATGAGACTTCGCATGAAGCGGTGAAGCTGCAGTTGCGACGAGAACTCAGGCGATGGATGAAACAGCAGGGTGATCCTGGAGCGGCGCAAGATTCCATGGAGGCGCTGGAGGCAGCACGGAAGGGTGAGCACCTCTACGGCGCACCGTAGGAATCACTCGGCAGGATGCCGAGACTACCTAGATTCGGCACCCTGCCGAATTGCTTCGAAGCTACCGTCCTGATGCGGGCGGGACGCCCATTGGCTTTCATGTAAAAGATGCTTCCGCGGCGTCGCGTTTCTGATTCCCCAACTACAGAGACTGACGACAGACTCGTTTGCCACAGGCCGCGTAGGCGATGGCGTAACTTCGATTTGCAATCGAAGTCCAGTGCCTAAGCCGCTCAGCACGACGCCTTCGATTGATCGAAGCTGGAGCTTGAGAGCCTGTCGGGCTTAGAGGATTCGAGCAAAACGTTTTAGAATTCCGATCCATTTACGCATGCTGGAGAGAATTTAGATGGATTTAATGACGATTCAGCAGGCGTATCTGGGCGACTTCCAAAATGATTCTTGCCGGATCGGGTTAGTCCAACAGGCTCTTAAGTAAACGCCACTGATCATCCTTCCTACCCAGCCTCGATACCCCTAACGCTTCGGCTTCCTCTTCCACTCGCCGACAAACGGAGGCCGATCGAATGTGGTGAGGTTCTCGCCGCTCACCCGTGGATCTCCGCTGGCCTTCAACTCTGTCATCAGCTCGGCCTCGAGCTTGGCCTTGATCGTCGCGTATTTGGGATCGGCGGCAACGTTGTCGAGCTGCTGCGGGTCTTGCTGGCGCAGGTAGAGTTCCTCGCGCGGACGCTTGCCGAATGCGAAATCGTAGAATTTCTTCCACTTGGGGTCGGCTCGATGCTCGACCAGCCAGGCTTTGGTCGGACCAGCATCCATGTCGCCGTAGGTAGCGAAGGTGTTATTCTCGAGAGTTTCGTTCGGGATGGTTTTGCCGTTTTGGATCTGGTATGGGTCACCCATCGGGTATCGATCGGGTTTGAAGTTGATGATGTAGAGGTATTCGCTGGTGCGGATTGCGCGCTGTGGGTAGCCGATCCCGCCGGGACGCACCGCCGCGACGTGGCGTTCGCGGCCGGTGAATACCCGGGTGCGCGCCGGATCGACCAGGCCGGCCATATCCGACTCTAACACTGGTGTCAAAGTCTTGCCGGTCATCACCTCAGGAACCTTGCTGCCGGCAACGTCGAGGAAGGTCGGCGCGAGATCGGTTAGGTTGACGAAATCCTCGACCACCCGGCCGGGTTTGCCGTGGCCTGGCCAGCGGATCGCCAGTGGCACCGCGGTACCGAAGTCGTAGAGGTCGCACTTGCCGTGGGTGAAGCCGGGGGCGCCGTGGTCCCCACTGACGACGACGATGGTGTTCTCAAGCTCGCCGCTGGCCTCGAGCTTTTTCAAGATCAAACCGAGGGCGTGATCGAAGGCCTGTATCTCACCAAAGTAGTCGGCGAGATCCTGGCGCACCTCGGGCACGTCGGGGAGGAAGGCCGGCATCTTGCCCTGCAGCTTGTCAGGGTCGATTCCCCAGAGATTTTTCCCAGATCCCTTGATCCACTTGCGGTGCACATTGGTTGGTCCAAACCAGTAGCAGAACGGTTTGTCCCCATCGCGGGCGGCGAGGAAGTCGCCGAAATTCTTCTGTGTCTCGTCGTAGAGCACCTGCTTGGCCTCATCGATCGACTTGCCTGCGGCGACCATTTTGCTGACGCCCTGCGAGAAGCCGTTGAATCTTTTCCCCGCTTTTTCGTAGGCGAATTTTTTTCCTCCATAAGGCGCATCGGCTGGTGTCCCAGGCGACCAGACTTTGTAGGTTTTACCAATGTGGTAACCATCTGCCTCGAGCAGCAGCGGGTAACTGGGGATCGATTCATCCCACACGGCACCCTGCAAAATCGCCCCTCGACCGGTGCGCCAAAAGTATTGCCCCGAGAGCAGCGAGCTGCGGCACGGAGTGCATGATGGTGCGGTGACGTGCGCGTTCTGGAACAAGACCCCTTCGCGTGCGACGCGATCAAAATTGGGGGTGGAGATCACATCGTTGACACCGCCTGTGCCATCCGACTTCGCATAGGCGCTAGCGTGGCGGCCCCAGTCATCGGCGAAGGCGAACAGGATGTTCGGTCGTGGCTTTTCAGCGGCGTAGACATCCAATGAAAAACAGACAAGAAGCAAGGCGAGGAACGATTTCATAGCCGAGATGATAGGCAAAAATAGATCCAAGCGAAATCCCAATTTGATCCTTTGGGAGCCAAGGACTTCCAAAACCTCCCTGTGGAAATTTTTCGCCACCGAGAGCTCCGCCTTGATTCCGCCCCTCCCTCGGCCTATCACTCGTCATGCATTCTTTTCACTACGAAAACGGCAGCCTCCACTGCGAGGGCGTCGATCTCCAATCGCTCGCCGCCGACTACGGCACGCCGCTCTACGTCTACAGTGCCACGACTATCCGCGACCACTTCCGCCGCCTCGACTCGGCACTCGGCGAGCTCGATCACATGATCTGCTACGCCGTAAAAGCGAACTCGAACCTCGCCGTGCTCGACCTGCTGCGGCGCGAGGGCTCCGGCTTCGACATCGTCTCTGGTGGCGAACTGTTCCGTGTGGGGAAGGCGGGTGGTGACGCCGGCAAAAGCACTTTCGCTGGCGTTGGCAAGACCCGCTCCGAGATCGAGCAGGCACTGCGCGCCGGGATCTACAGCATCAACGTCGAGTCCGAGGCCGAGCTAGAGTTCATCAACGAGGTCGCCGCCTCGATCCAGATCAAGGCGCCCGTCGCCCTGCGCGTGAATCCCAACGTCGATGCGGGCACCCACAAGTACATCTCCACTGGCAAGAGCGAGAACAAGTTTGGCATCGACTTCGAGAGAATCCGCGGCGCCTACGACCGCGCGGCGAAAGAGTTCCCCAACGTCATCCTGCGTGGCCTGCAGATGCATATCGGATCCCAGCTGACCTCCATCGACCCGTTCATCGAGGCAGTCGAGAAAGTCTCGCCACTGGTCGAGGAATTGAAGGCCGCGCACGGCATCGAGTTCTTTTCCATCGGCGGCGGTATCGGCATCGTCTACGAGAACTCGCTCGACAGCGGATCGCCAGCGTGGTGGGAGGCCAAGCCGGACAAACCGCTCACCATCGAGGAGTATGCCGAGGCGCTGGTGCCACGGCTCAAGCCGCTCGGCTTGCGCATCCTCGTCGAACCTGGCCGCTTCATGGTTGGCAATGCCGGCGTCCTGATGACTCAGGTGCTCTATGAGAAGCGCGGTAGCGCCAAGACTTTTAAGGTGGTCGATTCCGGCATGAACGACCTCATCCGCCCCGCGCTCTACGAGGGACACCATGACATCGTGCCCATCAAACAGCCGGCCAGCGACACCTTGGAGAAGGTCGACATCGTCGGCCCGATTTGTGAGAGCGGCGACTTCTTCGCACAGAACCGCGCGCTTCCGCCATTGGACGAAGGTGATTACATCGCGCTGATGAGCGCTGGTGCCTACGGGTTCACCATGGCATCCAACTACAACTCGCGACCGTTCCCCGCGGAGATCCTAATCGATGGGGACACCCCGCACGTGATCCGCAAGCGCCAGGTCATGGACGACCTGATCGCCGGCGAACAGCTGCTCCCAGGCTAGCACGACAGGAGCGTGGGCGTCGCGCCGATGGGCGTCTCGCCCGGCTAGACTCAAGTAGCTGAATTCCCCAGAATTTGGCCGGACGTCGCGAGGCAATTGCACAGCCGTGGGACGTCCCTCCAAACTCTGGTGAGTTCAGCTACCCCGCTGGGTCAGCAACACGTAGACCCAGTTCGCCGCCAGGCTCCCTAACAGAACCACCACCGCGAGCTTCGGCCGTTTCAAAAAGTACGCGAAGGCGTTAAGCTGTGGGCGACGCAGCAGCCAAGCGACCAACGCGAAGAAGATCATCAGGTGCAAGGCCACGATCCACGGGTTGAAAGCGATCGCCTCGAACACCTTCCCCTGCACCAGTGCGAAGGTCGAACGCGTGCCACCACAGGTAGGGCACGGCACACCCGTCAGCCGCTTCAGGTTGCACGAAGGCGGCACCACCGCCGCGCTGTTGCGTGTCAGTAGGTGTAGAGCCGCGACGAGTAAGAGCCACAGGCTTGTGGCTACCGCTGCGCCACGACCGATCTTGCGGATCGGCGACTGTCGCCCCCCTAGCATGGATCTAGGGCGCTAGCGAGCCATCGACGCCGCGCCGAAGAGCACGAAGAGAGCAACGAACAACACCAGACCCGAGAGGACGAGGACGCAGCTGATGATCCCCAAGATGTATCCAGCCTTCGTCATCCCCTGATCGTTCGGATCCATGCGGCCCGCCTCGATCTCGGCGAGATCAGACTTGCCCATCGACCAGGCAACGATGCCGAAAATCACGCAAAACATCAGCCCGAGGATGCCAAAAGTCAGGATCATGCCACCGCGTCCAGGCTTCATCGGCAAGCCAGACGGTTGCCCGGGTAGCGCGTAAGGATTCTGCTGGTAGGGATTGGGTTGGTGTGGATCCATCTCAGATTCTAGTAAGATCCGCTCATCGCACCCATCCCGACGCCAGCCACGATCATCACGATGACGACCACGATGCCGATGATTCCCAAGATGCAGCTCACCATGCCGATAATGTAACCGGCTTGAGTCAGGCCACGGTCGGCAGGATCCATGCGCCCAGCGTCCATCTCAGCGACGTCCTTCTTACCCATCACCCAAGCGGCGATGCCAAAGAAAACACAGAAGACGATGCCGATGATCCCGAAGGTCAAAATTAGGCCACCTCGGCCAGGTTTGAGTGGCGATTGGCCGATGTTGCTCGTCGGGCTCGCGTAGGGGTTATTTCCGGGTGCCGGGTTCATATAATCGTATTCGTTTTTGGTTCGCGAGCACATGATCCTCAGATGCTCAGTTCGATGGACTTTCACAGACCTACTGTGCGTGGTCAATTGCAAAACTGGGGGTGAAATTGTAATTGCCAACTCCCATACGCATCACTTCGATCGGTGAGCTAAGCCGTCGTGCTGAGCCGTTTCGGCATTGGGTTTCGATTGCAAATCGAAGCGACGCCATCACCTGTGGTGACCGGGTCTGTCGGCGATCCCTCTGTAAAAGAGAAGAGGAATCCGAAAGCGCCACGGAGGTGACGCATCGCTTAGGTTGACGCCCCTGACTCCCTAGTCTCTCCACCTAGATGAATCACTAACACAGGGAAAAAGCGCTTCTAGCTCTCTCGATGGCGGGTCAGCATGGCTCCCAGTCAGCGCCGCTCGCTCCCAAGAAATTCCGCCGCGCGCTGTTCGGACCAGAATTCCCCGCCCGCCCGCCGCAGCACAAAGCCAACGTGGCCACCGTTCTCGGGATTCTCGAAGAAAAAATGTTCGCTCGCCGCGGCCGCCTCATGTGGGTGGCATTCTGGGGGAAGGAAGGGATCGTCCTGCGCGTTCACCAGTAAGGTTGGCACCCGAATCTCGCTGAGCAACGGCTTCGAACTACAGCGCGCCCAGTAATCCTCCGCGCCCGCAAAACCATTCATCGGCGCGGTGTATCTTTCGTCGAACTCGCGGAAGGTGCGCATTTCATCGAGGCCGTGATCTTCCACTTCGCCAGGGTGCGATTCGATCTTCAGGCGGATCTTCATGCGCAGGCATTTAAGGAAGCGCGCCATGTAGAGGTGCTGCGCCCTGCCCGCCATCTTGTCTGCGCTGCTCGC
>JBLHKE010000105.1:0-14370 GCA_047619485.1 Verrucomicrobiales bacterium
TTTCAAAATCGAAGCCCATCGTGCTCGGACTTCATGCTTGGGCACTGCTCTTCGATTTTGAAATCGAAGTTACGCCATCGCCTGCGGCGATGGGATTTCCCGACAGTCTCTGGAGCTTCAGTCTACGCTTCGATTTCTACCCCCGGCTTCGCCCCCGAACGGCAAATTTGGAGTGCTGCGACCAGGCGCAGCTTTGGATCGCAGCGGTCACCAACGCTCGAACTTCCAGTGACTCTGATGTCATCTCGACGTTCGATCCAAAGCGCTGCCAGGTCAGCACACTCCAAATACGCATCTCAAACTCAGGTGCGTTCATCTTGATACCCTCTTATTAAGTCCTCACTCGACCAGAATCCAGCGCACCGCGTCGATGATCACGTAGCCGTCAGTGTCGGCGTTGGAGATGGTGACAGTTGCGGTTTTTCCGAATCGATAACGGCCCACGGAACCAAACAATTTGTCAGTGGGTGGTTTGATGCGCTGGTTGATGGTCGTTTTGGCCGTGCCGTCCTCGTGCTTGATTTCGACGGGCACTTTGGTGGCGCGATTGGCATTGGGTGACCAGGCGATCTGTACCTCGTATTCGCCGGGCGCTGGCAAGGTCGCGGTGAAGACTGCGGTGGTTTTACCGTTGCGGGAATCTTTGTCATGGTGGTAACCCTTGTGGATCCCATGGAGAACGATGGAGGGCACCCAATTGCCGCTCAGCTTCGCCTCGGAGTCATCGACGACGGTGCCTTTGATCGAATCCAGCTTGATGTAACTCGCAGCGGCTCGGGTCCGGGCGGCGGCGGTGTGGCTCAATACTTGGCCGTCGGCAGCTAATCGCGTTTTCAGTTTTTGGTAATCGACCGCCTGCACCGGCACCCCATCATCGATGGCAAAGCTGGCCGCCGTCGCCGCCGATTGTCCGAGCACCATGAAGACTGGTTCCATGCGGATTGACCCGAATGCCATGTGGCTGGCTGACAGGCAAACCGGTACCAGCAGGTTGGCGCATTCGGACGCCTTTGGAACGATCGAGCGGTAGCTGATTGGGTAGGGGGGGAAACCGCCGACCTCCACATCGCCCTCGTTGCGGACGTGTCCATTCGTGTCGACGTAGCGCTGCACGTGGTGCGAATCCATCGTGTAGGCACCCATGCCGACCGGATCCTCGACCTTCTCGCGCTGCTGGCAGTGGTTCTGCGTCATCACGAAATCGCTCACCATACGCCGCGCCTCGCGCACGTAGAGTTGCTGCTGCCAGCCGTCCCCGGCGATGAACTCGTCACGGCTCAGGCCCCACTTCGAGATCTGCTTGCGGATCTTCTCCGGCATCCGCGGGTGGTAGGCCAGCGTCCACATGAGACCTTGCTGGTAGAGGCGGTGGCGCGCATGGATGGCGTCACGTTCGGCGTAGCTAGCCTCAGGCCAGGCGTAGTTTTGGCCGATGAAATCGGTGGAGAACCCAAGGCGGTTGTTGGTGTCGGTCTTGCGGTTTGGCATCGATGAATTGATCCACGGCATGCCGCGTTCACCCGCCTCGTAGTTGCGCAACAACAGCTCGAACCATTGCTCGTCATAACCCTGCGGTTTCGTAAACGGGATGCGGTTGTCCGGATGATCGGTCAGGCACATACGGAAGCAGTAGGCTTGGACATGTTTATCGGCCGCGCCCTCTTTCCCGGGGCCGGCGGGATCGATGAACGGTAGCAGCCCGCTGTTCGGATCGCCGCTGACAATGTAGGGATCGACACCTTTGACGAATTGATGGTATTTCGCCTGCTTCGTCTGCACGCCGTTGAGGGTCTCACCGTATTGGGCGTTGGCTTCGCGCCCGACGGTGAAGCTGACACCGGCGGCCGCCATGAGATCGCCTTCGTAGGTGCAGTCGATGAATATCTTGCCGGTGAAAACTCGCCCGGACTCCATGCCGATCGAAATGATTCGCCCGTCCTTCACCTTCACGCCGTTGTTACGATTGAGACGTTCCTCTCGGACCAGTTCCAATCCGGATTCAGCGATCCATTCGCGATAGACTGCGAGCGCGGCGCTCGGTTCGAAAGTCCACATCGTCTGCTCACCCTGGCCGGTGCGCGACTGACCGCCGTCGCGGTATTCCTCCCGCTTCTGCCACTTCCACGCTTCGGGATTTGCATAGTATTCGGCGATGCGCCGGTAGAAGTCGCGCGACAACCCGCCGATGACCATCTTGTTACCGATATCCGTCTGGCCGAGGCCACCGGTGGTGAGCCCGCCCTCGCGCTTACCCGGCTCGATGACAACGACTGATTTTCCCATCCTTAAAGCCTGGATGCCAGCGATGATCCCTGCGCTGCTGCCGCCGTAGATGACGATGTCGTGATCGGAGGCGGCGCCACTGTCGGCTGCATGAGCCAATGGCTCAGCGAGGACGAGAATGCCAAAGAGGAGGAATCGATAGAGTATTTTAGTCATTGTTTTCGAGCGGTTCAGCGGGGCGGCCGTGAAGTTCGCGGGAGCTGTGAAACTTACCGGATAGATGCCGGTTGCGATTCAATCAGGAATCTCTTTGGCAGAATAGCGCAAATTTGCCATTGCCGCGACAAGCAGCCAGACGGCGGATAGAACTAGCCCATAGAACAGGCTCTAAAGGCTTGTCAGTAAATAACTCCTACAATCTGCTGGTTATTTTGGCCATTACCCGCGTTAGCTTCCAACTCAAATAGCCCGCTATAATCGCTGAAATCTGCGTTGGTGCTGGCTAAAATTCCTGCGCATCTTTGTATGACTTATTTCCTGACAACCCCTAAGGACGGTTCTTGGCTCGCAGCAAAGTAGACCGGAGGTTTCAAGACCAGTAGCCGGTGGTTGGGGTGAAGTCTTTAGGCCTTTGCTGAGCGTCCGTCCTGCGCGGCAAGCATAAGTGCCTAAGTCTATTCATCGCGATTTTTTGAGCGACAAAACTAGCGCGAAGTCCCACGCTCTGAGAGCATTTATCCCGGCCAACAAAAAATAGACAAATGAACCGGCTCAGGCCGCTTTGCCCAACAGAATTAGATCGATGAGAAACTACTTTAGAACCATCACCCGATCGATTTTATGTTCAGCGATCCTGTTAGGCATCGCCAATTCCGCGAGTGCCGAAAAAGTCGCGCTGAAATACAAAACCTACCGGGACTGGGATTTCGTGCTTCCCAACGAGTCGTTCCTTCGGGTCAGTGGGGATTTTAGATTTCCGGATAGTTCGCCTTCTGTGTTCAAAACCAAGCAAGACGGCGCTGCGCTGCGGATCGATCGCAATGCCGATGGCGACTTGGAGGCGGTCGTCGAAGGAATCGGTGGGCTGGTGACCCTGGCGGGGAAAACCCACGACGGTGACAAATTTCTCTACGCGCTGCGCCTCATCAAGACAAATGCTGGCTGGGGCTACGCAGCTTCAGGCGCCGCGCTCGGGATGATCGATGGACAGAAGGTGCGTATCATCGATCAGAACAACAACGGCCGCTACAATGACTACGGCTCCGACGCGATGCTGATCGGACAGGGGCGCTACGCCACGTTTTTGTCCGAGGTGATCAACGTGCGCGGCAAACTGTATTCGGTCGAAGTGTCAGCCGATGGCATGAGCCTGAGCTACGAGCCTTACAGCGGCGAGCGCGGCACGCTTGACCTCACGACGCAGTTCGCGACCAAGGGGAAGCTGCTCTCGGCGATCGTGCGCAGCGCCGATGGTAAAAACTCGTTCGACATGACTGGTGGGCCGCTGGAGATTCCGGCTGGGCCGTATGAGCTCGACCACGGGAAGATCGGGGTCGGCCGCAACGTGGTGACCTTCACCAAGGGTGATCTCCAGTCGATCACGGTGGAGCCTGGCTCGACAAGCTCGCTGGCTCTTGGCGGGCCGATCAATATCAAGTTCGACTACGTGCTCCAAGCGGGGCAGGTGATCATGGATCCGAAGCTGGTGAGTTACGTCGGTCGCGCCGGCGAGGTCTACGCGAGCTGGAACCCCTTTGGTGGTTCGCCGCAGTTCGACGTGCGCGATACCTCGACTGGCGAACAGATCGCGCTGGCGGTGTTTGGTGGGACATGAAGCGGTTTCGCAGCGTGCGCCGTGAGCGTACCTTCAGGAGTCAGTAATATCGGAGTTTCCGCAGCTGCCAACACTTGGGCATTCGGGGAGATGATCGGTGTCGGCGCTCCTTACGGGGGCGGTGGTCAGTTCTCCTCTCTGGTCGGCGAGCCGGCTCCGGACTTTGAGTTGGCGAGGCTCGACGGCGATCCATTCAAGCTCCGCGATAGCCTTGGCAAGGAAGTCGTGGTGCTCGACTTCTGGGCGACCTGGTGCGGCCCTTGCATCAAAGCACTGCCTGACGTGATGGCCGCGGTCAACGAGTTCAACGGCAAGGGCGTGCGTCTCATTGCCGTCAATCAACAGGAGGCAGCCAACGAGATTGGCCAGTTCCTCAAAGCGAAAGGTTGGGATCTGGACGTCGTCCTCGATGACAATCGCCACAGCCCGGTGGCTAGAAAGTTCGGCGTGACCGGCATCCCGACCACCTTCGTCATCGGCAAAGACGGCAAGGTCTCGACGATGCACAGCGGTTACTCGCCGGGGCTGCGGGAGAAGCTCGTCGACGACATCAAACGCGCGATGCGTTGAATTCTCACCTGACCACTCAATGAACAGCCCGAATTTTTTGGACACCCTTGCCGGGAAATCCCAGTGTCTCCTGCTGATCGCTTCTAGAAAACGAATCTCGCCGCTCGACCGGATGCTACACAGACCATCAGACACTGCTATGAATAGATGCTATCCGAGCCCAACTGCACGGGTCGTTTCGATCTTTGGTCTGCTGTCGCTGGCATGGATGTTCTCGGCGATTGGGCAAGACGCCCCGCCACCACCACCAGATCTGAGCGGGGAAGGGGAGGCAGAGATCGCTCTTGAGGGCAGCATTCCGGTCAAGATTGTTGGCGGGCGACTGGTTGCCCAGGTCGAACTTTCTTCGATCCACCAGCGCGTCCCGGCGAACCTGTTCATCGAGTTTGATAACCCTTCTGGCCTGCGTCTCGACAATGGGGTAGCGAAGGCGCTCAAGGCCGAGAACGAGGCGGGCCAGACCACACCACTCAGTGTGCATTTCCCAGGTTTTGCGATCACTGTCGAAAGCCGCGAGCAGGGGCCGACTGAGGACTACGCAGAGTTCACGCGGCTCTATTCGCGCGAGATCAACGAGCAGGCACTGGTCGGTTCGATCGGAGCCAAGATCCTCAAGAACTACCGCGTCACTTTCGATCTAAACGCAGGCGTGATCGAGTTGCAGTTGCCTGAAAAAAACGACGACAGCGAGGCTGCTGAGGAACCGCAGCCTGACGCCCCGGCCAATCGTGGCGAAGGAATGATCGAGGTATCAATCACGACAACCGACGACATCATCTGGCTGCCGGTGAAACTACCGGGCGGAAAAATCCAAGCCATGACGGTGGCGACGACTCGCTACGACAGCTTGGTTGATGCTGAGTGGTGCGACCAGCAGGGGTTCCCGGCTGGTGACCTCGGCCCGCTGAAACTCGATTCGCTCAATCTTTCCGACTTCGTCGCCTTCCGACCGGATGAGGTGAACTACGTCCATCCGGATGGCGCCGTTGGCGTGATCGGTTTGAATTTGCTCAAGCACCTGCGACTGACCATCGACCGCCAGAAGAACCAGGCGATCTGTCAGGTGACCGCGGCGCCGGAGTTTCCCGAGGCAGATCGAGGTTTCTTCAAGGCGATGGTGGAGGAGGATGGGGATCAGTTGGAGGCGTGGCTCGATCAGTATCCGAAGCAGCGCCTCAGCCAAGAGGCCGCGCAGTTGCTGCTCGGGTATCGCATCGATGAGGCCGGCGAGCCCGAACAGTTCGACAAGGCGATCCGCCTGTTGGCGGCGACGTGGCGCGAAGATCTCATCAGCACGCGTGGGCTCGACTTGATGCGCGAGTTGCGTGCTTCCGGTTATCCGATGCAGGCGGTCCTCGCCGGCGAGCTCGGTATTGAGGGTGGTCGCGCCGATCGTTACCCAAACTCGGTGCACCAATTGCACTCGGCGATCGGCGATATCCTGCTCGAACAGGACGAGGACAAGCGCGCCTGGCGCCACCTGCTATCGGCGGCTTTCGGTCTGCCGGAGGACGGTCTGATCAACCTCAAGCTGGGGCTGTTCTACGAGCGGCAAAAACGCTACAACCGTGCGATGTCGCGCTACGTGCAGGCGCTGATCACGGTAGAGGCCGGCGAGCAGGCGCTGGAGGGTTTGCAGCGGGTGCAAAGACTGACCGGCGAGAGCGAACGGCTTTCAGTGGATACGATCGGACCGTTGATCGAGGGAAAGACTTACAACTACGCCGCCGCGACGCGCTATCGGGCGAAACCGGATGAGGAGACCAACCGGGTGGCACTGGTCGAGTTTTTCACCAACACCCACATCAAGGAGCCGAACAAGGAGAAGGGCGCGATCGGCGGTGCCTTGGGCAACGAGGGCGTGATGACCTATTTCCCGCGCAGCAAGCTGGCGATGCTCACCTACCACCTACCACATTCGAAGTTCGAGATGGACTCGCTCACCAACGAGTTGTCACAGCACGCCGCCGATGCCTACGGAGTTCCCCCGGCGGTGCAGATCGTCAACGGCAGTGCGCAGTTCGACGGTTATGGTCACATGCGTGATGCGGAGAAAATTTACCGGGCAGGGCGCGAGACGATCCTCGCCGAGCTGTCCCAGAAATCCGAGTTCGACCTCGAGATGGTGGCCTCGGTGGCGGGCGACGAAATCACCGGCAAGCTCACGGTCAAGGGGCCGCAGGAGGCTGACGTGAAACTACAGATCGTGCTCGCCGAACGCGGCGTGCTCTACCCGGGTAAGAGCAAGGTCGTCATTCAGCGGATGGTCGCTCGCGCGGCGTTGACCAAGCGCTTGGACGGTGTATTTTTCGAGCCCGATGACGGCGCGATGAGCATGGAGTTTTCACGATCGTTGAAATCGATCACGGAAGCGAACGTCGAGTATCTTCAAACGCTCCAAGACGCTGGTGCGGGCGCGGTGCAACCGTTCGCAGCCGCGATGGATCCTCGCCAACTCACGGTGGTGGCTTTTGTGCGCCACGCAACGTCGAACAAGATCTTGCAGGCCATCCAGATCAATCCCAGTCTCCCCGAAGAAAAGCCCTAGTCACTGAGATGCCCGCTGATTCACCCATCGTTAGTTCGCTCGACGCCCTCTCTCAAGAAGGCGGGCGATGGTTGTGGAAAACCCGTCTGCGCGATGGTTTGCGTGTGCGCTTGCCGATGGCTATTACCCTGCTGCTGGCGGTGCCGCTGTTGGCGGTGCTGGTCACGGCCGCGGGCTGGATGACCGGGCAGCCGTGGAAATTTCCGCTTGGAGTCGGGCTAGTTCTCTGGCTGGTGCCATCAGTGATCTACCTGTCGTGCAGCCTCATGCCGCTGTGGGAGATCCGGCCGACGCGGCGTGAAAGCCTGGCGGTGTTCGACGAACAGCTGGGCTTGAAAGACCGGCTGCAGACGGCTGACGAGTTCCTCGCCGTAGCGGAACCGTCGCCCTTCATGGAGGCCGCAATCGGAGACACGCAGGTCGCGATCGAACAGACCCGCCACCGTCCGCTCGAGTGGAAATGGGGGGAGCCGTGGGGCGAACTCAAGCGGCTTTCGTTGGTGGTTGCCGCCGCGCTTCTAGTTGGCATCGCGTGGATCTTTTTGCCCGCCGCGAAGCGCACGTTGACCGAGGCACCAGACGCGCCGGAAATCGTTCAAGCAGCAGGTGAAAACCAGCCGGAGGTGCCTGCCAAGATCGAGGCGGAAACCTCGAGCGCGAACCTGACTGAAGTCAGTCCGCCAGATGAAAAATCTGGTGAGCCGCCCGTAGCGAAAACGCCGAAAGTTGCCAAGGGCGAGCCGACACCGTCGGAGAAAGTCGATGCTGAGGCGACCGAACTGACCGGGCGCGAAAAAATCTCTCTCGGGGAATCCGAAGGCTCTCAGAATTCGCAATCAGCCTCGGCTGGGCGCTCGAGCCGATCGACCGGATCGCCCGGCAGCCAGGCGCCATCGAGCACGCCGGACAAGAAACCGCTCACGCCAAAAAAGAAGAAGGACAAGGAGGCCAAGGAATCCAAAGACTCGAAGAAAGAGGACAAGGATAAGGATGAGAAGTCCGGCTCGACGGCGGGGCGCGGTAGCTCCAGCGGTTCGAGCCGCAACCCGGCCTCGACGGACTGGTCGAGCAAGGATCGCACCGAGGAGACCGAGACCGAAGAGTTCGAACAGGAGGAGGAGGTCGACGATGAGGATTCTGAATCTGAAGCACGTGGTGGTCTGCAGCCATCGTTGCGCGACCGGCGCCCGCCGGTGAACCGCGACCTTTCGCTCGGGTTTGGAATGGCCGAACCGAATCCCGACGCCAACGGACGCGGTGGACCTGGGCAGCGTAAGAAGTCTCGTGGCGTCGCGTCGCTGGTTCTCGGTGTGCCGGTGCCGGACCACGTCAAAGGCCAACCGAACCCCGGGCGCGTGAAAATTAATCAGGAGCGCGTGCAGCCGCAGCGCGAGGAATCGCCCAATGCGGAAGCTGAGGATCGTGGTCAGCGCTCTGCACCGGCCGGGCGGATTCCCGAGAGAATCCTGGACGCGACGACGCGCCGAGTGGTGCGCGAATTTTTCCTCAAGGCCCGCGAGTCGGCCACCAATCCAAATCCCTAACTGCCAATCACTAACATTCTTCTAACCATGACGAAACCCATATCAAAAACCGCGACCAAGCAAGCCGCGCAGTTCTGCGAAGCCTACGACAGGATCAAATCTGAAATCGGCAAGATGATGGTCGGTCAGGATGATGTCATCGACGGCGTGCTCACCGCCCTGATGGCAGGCGGCCACGTCCTGCTGGAAGGTGTGCCCGGGCTCGGCAAGACGATCTTGGTACGCTCGCTCGGCGAGGCGCTCGATCTCAATTTCTCCCGCATCCAATTCACGCCCGACATGATGCCGGCCGACATCCAAGGCACCTCAGTGCTGGTAGAGAAATCCGGCGGCGGGCAGGAGGTTCAGTTCCGTGAGGGACCGATGGTCGCCAATATCGTGCTCGCCGACGAGATCAACCGCGCCACCCCGAAGACCCAGAGCGCCCTGCTCGAGGCGATGCAGGAGAAACAACTCACCGTCGGCAACCGCACCATCAAGCTGGACGAACCCTACTGCGTGATGGCGACGCAGAACCCGGTGGAGCAGGAGGGCACCTACCCGTTACCCGAGGCGCAGCTCGACCGCTTCCTGTTCAAGCTGGTGGTCGGCTACCCGAAGGAGTCTGAATACCATGAGATCCTCGACCGCACCACCAGCAGTAAAGAGATCAGCATCTCGCATGTCTCCAGCGCCAAGGAGATCAACAAGCTGCGCGAGATCGTGCGCAGCGTGCCGGTGCCGGAACACGTGCAGAGCTACGCCGTCCGGCTCGTCATGGGCACCCAGCCGAACAGCGAGTATGCGCCGACACTGGTGAACGACTATGTGTCATTGGGATCGAGCCCGCGCGGAGCCCAGAGCCTGCTACTGGCCGGCAAGGTGCGTGCGCTGATCGCCGGCCGCTTCGCGGTGAGTTGTGACGATGTGAAAGGGATCGCGGCCAGCGCTTTGCGCCACCGCGTTATGGTCAACTTCCACGGCATCTCCGAAGGGGTCACCCCCGACCACGTGATCGAGGCCGTACTCGCTGAAGTCAAACAGCCAAACGCACCGGCCACCGCCTAACATTTTTCCAAACCTGATGCCAGCCGTCACCAAAGAGCAGATCTTCGATCCTGCGTTCCTCGCCTCGCTTTCGCACCTGCGCATCGTGGCGCGGCGCGTGCCCCACGGCGGGCGCTATGCGGAGCAGCGCTCGCAGGATCTCGGCCACGGCACCGATTTCCGCGACTTCCGCCCGTATGCGCCGGGCGATGATTTCCGCTCGATCGACTGGAACATCTACCAGCGTCTCGGCAAAGTTTTCCTGCGGCTCTACGAGGAGTTGGAAGATTTGCCACTCTACCTGATGCCCGACGTCTCGAGCAGCATGTTCCTCGAAGAGCCACCGCGCGCCATCGCCGGATTGCGCACGACTTTGGCTCTGGCGGCAATCAGCCTCAACCACCACGATACCACCGGACTGTTCCCGTTCAGCAACGACTGCGAGATTCTCGCGCGTCCGCAAAGCGGTCGCGGCAAGGTGATGCATTTCGCCGACCGGCTGGCGAATGTCGAGCCCGGCGGCAGCACCGATATCGTTGCAGCTATCAAACGTTTTAACAGCTTCGGCCTGCGCCGCGGCTTGCTTGCCATCGTCAGTGATTTCTTCGACCCGGCGGGGATCAACGCTGTCCTCGCTGCGCTCAAAAACGTCCGGCACAAACTTCTACTAGTCCAACTCGTCAGCGGTGAGGACGCCGAACCAGCGGTCATCGGTGATGTCCGCATGATCGATTGTGAGTCGGGCGAAGCCGAAGATATCTCGATCACGCCAGCACTCCTCAAGCGCTACCACGAAGCCTACGACCGTTTCCAATCTGGGCTCGCCGAGTTCGCCAAGAAGCGCGGTGCCGGGTTGTTGCGCATCGATGTCGACGAGGAGATCGTGCCGCAGTTGGCGACGGTATTTGAATCGGGGAGGTTCACCGTATGAATTTTCTGAACCTCGGAACCGGGGCCTTCGTCCTCGGGCTGGCGGCGATTGCTGGGGGGCTCTACCTCTTGCAGCGACTGCGCATCCAGTACCGCGAGGTTGAGGTGGTGACGACGCTGTTCTGGAAACAGGCGGTCGAGGAAACCCGCGCCCGCGCTCTGGTGCGCCGCTTCCGCCACCCACTCGCCTACCTGCTGGCGCTAGCGATCGGCGCACTCATCTGGCTGGCGCTCGCAGAGCCACGGCCGAATCGCGATGATGAGACCGACTATATTTTACTGCTCGATGGCTCAGCCGGCATGGGCTGGGGCGATCGTTTCCAACGGGCGCAGGCACTGCTCAAAGAAGAAGCTGGGCGGTTACCCGCCGAACGCCGGCGCGTCTATTTCTGCGGTGCCGAGGCTCGACTCGTCCTCGATCGAGGTGAAGAGGCTTACCTACTCGGCCCGCGCCTAGAACAACTCTCGCCGGTGGCCTGCCCGGCATCGATCGAGCGCGAGTTACTCACCCTCGGCAAGGCGGGCGCAGCTACCGGAGTCAAAGTTCTGGTGGTTGGCGACGCGCCGGTCGGTGATGCTACCCTTGATGCGCTACCAGACCACATCGTGGTCGAACGCCTACGCGCCGAGAACACTCCAGTTTTGGAAAACAATTCCGGGATCGCTGCGATCGGTGTGGCTGAAGCCGCCAGCGGCGCTTTCGATCGTGTCGACGTCATGGTCGATGTGTTTGGCCGGGTTGATCCCGTATTTGTCACCTCGCTTGGCAACAGCAGGTTCGAGCAAGCTCCGGTCGCCGAGGGGGGCGTGTATTTCTGGCGCGACATTCCGGCTCGTGGAGACGTGCTAGAGGTCAAACTCGGCGGTGAAGATCCACTGCCGGACGACGACGGCGCCCGCATCACTCTGCCGGAGCGAAGCGCTCTTTCGGTCGCACTCGGCGAAGGTGTTAATCCGATGTTTCGCATGTTGGTCGAAGCAGATCCGGGACTGGCGGCTTCCGAATCAGGAATCCAAGCAACCGTCGCCATCGGCGCTGCGAGTTCAGACTTGCCCGCCATCGAAATCGTCACCGGCAACGGTATCTCGGTGCGCTTTGATCAAGCCGAAGACCGAATCGAGGCCGAATCCCGTTTCGACACCGCGGGTCTCGAACGTGTCGGTCGCAAGGTCAGCGCAGATGGCGGCGGCGACGGGCGATTTCAACTTATGGTAGATTACCAACAGGCGGCGAAACGCACGGTGCGCATCGGTAGCGATCTGCTAGGCGACGATTACGATTTCGTCCGCTCGAGCGCCTTCCCGATTTTCGTCTCCGAGGCGATCCGCTGGTTGGCTGATGCTTCCCCAGTGCCAGCCTTCGCGGCCGCCGGCGAACGCCTGCCAATTTCAGACCAGCTCAATATTGCCGGTGCAAAGTTCGCGCCGCCGCAGGCCGGTGACTACCCGACGGCCGCCGGGCAGACACTTGCCGTATCGCTTCCAGCGGTTGCCCCCTTGGCTGCAGATCCATTGGAAACCGTCGCCAGTGCCTCTTCGGCCGGATTCTGGCCGGCGATCGCCAGCTGGTGCATCTTGATCGCGATCATCCTGGTCGGCGCCGAGTGGTGGTTTTTTCAGAAAGGACGAATCCCTTGAGCCCAATTTTTCTCCAACCCGTCGGTCTCTGGCTCCTGTTGCTGGTCCCGCTGCTCTGGTTTGTCCCGCGCCGCGCGCCCGACTGGCGGCATGCGTCGATCCGTTCCCTCGTGGTGATATTGTTAGTGCTAGCGCTGGCGAGACCGGCTCTGCTCAAAAATAACACCGACGGCTACCAGGTCATCGTCTGGGATCGCTCCGAGAGCATGATCGAAGACGCAACCCCCGCAGTCGAATCGATCCTCAGCGAACTTCCGAAGGGTTCACAGATCCAGCTCATCGCTCTCAATGGTGCCAGACAGAACGCGCCGGCGATCGCTGGTGCGGATCCGATCAACATCGGCGGCTCATCACTATCCACGGCCCTTGCGAGAGCTGCAGCCGTGATCCCTGAGGGTGCCCGCGGTGCGGTCACCGTCGTTAGCGATGGCAGCGCGACCGATCCGAATTGGGGCGAGGCCGTCCGCCAGCTGGCGGATCGAAAGATCCCGGTGCACACCATCGGCGCGCCGCCCCGCCGGGGCGACGTCTACCCGGTCGGGATTCGCATCCTGCCACCGGTGCGCGTTGGTCAGACATCAAAGGTGATCGTCGACGTGATCGGTGACTCACAAGCGGTCGAGGTGATCCTTTCATCCGGTGAAACAGTCCTCGCCAGCCGCACCGCCAAATGTTCCGGCCGCACAGCGATCGAACTCGAGTTCGAGCCAGCCGAGGCAGGTGTCCTCGAGGTCACCGCATCGCTCAAAGTCAGTTCCAACGACGACTCCGATCCCAGCAACAATACGTTTTCCTCAAGCCTCGCCGTGCAGGAACCAATCCGTGCACTCTATCTCGCCGAACGCCTGACCGGCGCAGCGGGGAAGATGGGTAAACTGTTAGGCCGTGGTGTGGAGCTCACGGAACCATCCTCAGCGCAGCTCGAACAACTCGCAAAACTGCCCGGCGGTATCGCTGCTTACGACCTGATCATGATCGACGACCGACCGGCCGATTCGATCCCACTCGAAGTCCAGCAGGCGATCAAAAAGGCAGTCATCGAGGGTGGCACCGGCTTGTATTACGCCGGCGGCAAAAGCGCGTTTGGAACTGGCGGTTATTTCGATACCCCGATCGCCTCGATCTTGCCAGTCGAGATGATCCAGAAGGAAGAGAAGCGCGACCCGAGCACCACGCTGGTGGTCATCATCGACACCTCGGGCTCGATGAGCGGCGAACGCGTGCAGCTAGCCAAGGAGTGCGCGCGCCTCGCGATCCGCCGCCTGCTGCCGCACGACAAGGTCGGCATCGTCGAGTTCTACGGCACTAAGCAATGGGCGGCGCCGATCCAATCGGCGGCCAACGCCATCGACATCCAACGCGCGCTCAACCGCATGGACGCCGGTGGTGGCACCGTTATCCTGCCCGCGATCGAAGAAGCCTTCTACGCCTTGCAGAACGTTAAAACCCGCTACAAGCACGTGCTGGTGCTAACCGATGCCGGGGTCGAGCAGGGGGATTTCGAGGGTCTCATGCGGCGCATGGCGGCCAAGGGGATCAACGTTTCCACGGTGCTGGTCGGTGGCCAGGCGCACAGCGAATTGTTGGTCAACATCGCCAACTGGGGCAAGGGACATTTCTACGCCGCGTCGAACCGATTCAGCATTCCGGAGGTGCTGCTAAAACAACCGTCGACCTCGAAGATTCCACCCTACCGGCCTGGCGTCCACCCGCTGACCCTCGGCGGTACTAGCGGCTGGTGGGGAGATATCCCGCGACCGGAACAAGCGCAGCTTGCGGGCTATGTTGAGACGCGTCTGCGCCCTGGTGCGCAGTCCATTATCGAGACGAGCAACGAGCGCCACCCGGTGATGGCTAGCTGGCGTTTTGGCCTCGGCCGTGTCACAACGCTGACCACCGAGACCGTCGGAGCTGGCACGGAACCTTGGGTGGAGTGGAACGGTTATGGACAGTGGTTGCTGCGTGCGCTCTCGCGCACTTCTCGCGAACATCCCCAGCCCTTTAAATACTCGATCGAGCGCGATCTGAACAGCGCGCGCGTGATCGCCAGACGACTC
>JBLHKE010000106.1:0-14317 GCA_047619485.1 Verrucomicrobiales bacterium
ACACGCCCCGAACTCACCGGCAAAAGAAAACTTCACCCGAGAATTCTTAGCATCGCGTACTTGGGTGCCGCCGTGGCCATCGTGCTCGCCTTCCGCACCGCGACTTCGCTCATCGCAAAACTGTTCGCCTAACCTGAATTATTCATGGATCATCCAATCTAAGTGATGCAGACGCCGAACTCCATCGAAGAACTGCACAGCGCCGCCAGCGAGCCAAGCCCAGCCGCGCTGGCAGCCATCGAACAATGCCCAGGCGACATCCTCGTGCTCGGTGCCGGAGGGAAAATGGGACTGCACCTCTGCCTGATGGCGCAGCGTTGCATCGACTCTTTAGGAAGGTCTGACCGGGTCATCGCCGTTTCGCGATGGAGTGATGCGGCCTCTCGGGAAGCCTTCGAATCTCGCGAGATCAAGACCCTCACTTGCGATCTAAGCTCAGAACAAGAACTCGCCGCCCTGCCGGACGCGCCGAACATTTTTTTCCTCGCAGGCATCAAGTTCGGCACCGCTGACGAGCCCGAGTTGCTGCACAAGATGAACATCGAGATGCCGGAGAAAGTCGCGGCACGCTTCCAGCATGCGGCCATCGTCGCCCTCTCGACGGGCTGCGTGTATTCTTTTGTCAGCCCAGATACCGGTGGCTCGAAGGAATCCGATCCCGTCGACCCACCGGGCAACTACGCAGAATCCTGCCTCGGTCGGGAGACGGCCTTCGCCGCAAGCAAGGTCCGTTGTAGCCTGATCCGCCTGAACTACTCAGTGGACCTTCGCTACGGGGTTTTGGTCGATATCGCACAGCGCGTGCGCGCGGGCCTGCCGATCGATGTCAGCACCGCTTACGCGAATGTGCTCTGGCAAGGCGACGCGGTCGCCTACGCCATCGCTACCTTGGCGCACGTGAGTGCCCCCCCGTTCATCCTCAACGTCACTGGGCAAAAAACGCTACGCGTGCGCGAGGTCGCCACCCGCTTCGCCCCAGACGCCGTCTTCACTGGAGAGGAAGCACCGACCGCGTGGCTCAACGACGCTAGCCGCTGCCACCAGATGTTCGGCCCTCCTCAAGTCGACGAGGATGAGCTGATTCGCCATGTCGCGGCATGGCTCGATGCTGGCGGCGAGACCCTCGACAAGCCCACCCACTTCGAAGCCCGTGATGGCAGCTACTGAGAAGCCGATGCAAGATTTGCGCTCCAGACTACTCGAAGGCCACGTAATTCCGGCCTGCCCGCTCCCGCTGACCAGCGGAGGAAAATGGTCGGAACAGCACCAGCGAGCCCTCGTCCGCTATTACAGCGAAGCCGGCGCGGGCGGGTTGGCGGTTGGCGTCCATTCGACCCAGTTCGAGATCCGTGATCCTGAGCACGGCCTGTTTGAACCAGTGCTCGAACTCGTCGCTGGCGAGCTGCCAGATTCGATGGTGAAGATTGCCGGAATCTGCGGTGAGACCAAACAGGCACTCGCCGAAGTGGAGTTTGCGCTCGGCTGCGGCTACCAAGCGGGTTTGCTCTCAATGAAAGCGCTCGGTAATCGACCCGAGGCGGATGTGCTCGATCACTGCCGACTGGTCGCACACGCCATTCCGATCATCGGCTTCTACCTGCAACCGGCGGTTGGCGGACGGGTATTCAGCTATCGCTTCTGGCGTGAATTTGCCGAGATCGAAAACGTCGCGGCAATCAAACTGGCGCCCTTCGACCGTTACCTGACACTCGATGTCGTCCGGGCAGTTGGCGACAGCGGGCGCGAAGACATCGCGCTCTACACCGGGAACGACGACAATATCATTTCGGATCTCGTCACTACATTTCCTGGTGGGCAGAGGATCGTCGGCGGATTGCTCGGACAGTGGGGCGTGTGGACAAAGCGGGCGGTAGAGACTCTGGATCGGATCAAGGCGCTACCGGATGACCAAATCCCAGCCGAACTCCTGACCGAGAACGCCATCCTCACCGAAGGCAACGCGGCCGTGTTCGACGCGGCCAATGGCTTCGGGGGATGTATCCCAGGGATCATGGAAGTCCTGCGACGAACAGGACTGACGCCATCGAACCGCTGCCTGAATCCAGAAGAGACATTGTCGCCAGGACAGGCAGAGGAACTCGATCGGATCGCGGAGACCTACCCGCATCTAAACGACGATGCGTTCATCGCGGAAAATCTGGATCGCTGGCTCGGGTGATACCGTAGCTCACCTAACAGTGACGATATCATTGGCTTGGAGTGTGACGTTCTCTCTCGGGTCTCCCTTGCTGAGATCGTGATAAGTTACCTTCGAACCCCGGGTGAGCTTAACCTTCTTCGTCTTGGCAAAATCCGTGAAGCCACTCGTCTGCGCAATGGCGTCCAACATGGTTAGACCGACGACACTCGTGATCGTTCCCGGCGCCTTCACTTCACCAAGTACGCTGATGAAGCGCTGCTCCCTATTTTTTCCACCCGGGCTCACCTGAATGTTCGGTGAGGTATAAATTTGGGCTGACTTGTAGACGGACTCGATCTTCCTCGCCAGGTCGGACGGTCTCAATCCTGCCGCCATGATCCCGGTCTTGAGATAGGGCAGTCGGATGGTGCCGCCATCGCTGATCGAAAAAGCTCCACTGACCAGCCTGACATCCTCCGCCGGCACTCCGGCGATTCGCAGGGTGATCGACTGCCCACCTTTGAGGATGACTTCTTGGGCATTGCTCGCAGTCAGCAACAGGCTGGAAGAGAGTAGGGTGAGGAGCAGGTAGCGTAGTTGATTCATGAGTTTCGGTTTCTTGAAGACAGTGGTTTGGAGGGGCGCCCGCTTACGAGCAAGAGTCATTGGTCTAATATTCCTCGCGCTCGGCGATCGGGATCTCGCCAGTAGCAGAAAGTGCCTCGGGGACTGGTCGGACACTCGCCTGGCTCGGCGCGTAGTAGGTGTAGTAACTCGTGTAGTACTGATACTGGCTATCGCTGCGAACATCGACATTGTTCAGCACGACCCCGAGCAGGTTACCGCCGACATTCTCGACCGCCTCCTTCACCCTCACCAGCATGCTGCGCGGCAGCTTGCGATGCTGGATGACAATCATCGTCAAATCAACCTCACTGGCCAGCACCGAGGCGTCGCTCACACCCAGAATTGGTGGCGAATCGATCAGCACGAGGTCGAAACGGCTTTTCACCTCGGTGATCAGCTCGGACATGCGCCGCGAGTTCAAGATACCGGCCGCGTCCGCCGGGAGAATCCCCGACGGCATGAAGAATAAATTGTCCACTGGCGTCTGCAAGATGACATCCTCGAGCGCCAGATCGGTCGTCAGGTAATTGGTCAGCCCAACCGAGTTATTGATGTCGAAAAAGGTGTGCAGTTTCGGACGGCGTAGATCGCCATCGATCATCAGTGTGGTGTAACCACCTTGCGCGCAGATGTAGGCGAGGTTGACGAGCGTGGTCGACTTCCCCTCTCCCGCCCCGCCACTGACGACGGTGATCGAATTGGCATCGGCGGTCTTTCGGTTGAACTCGATGTTCGTCCGCAGGATCCGGTAGGCCTCGGCATCGGGGCTCATGCCGCTCTGCTGGTGCAGCACGCCGACATCGCGCGGGATCACCGCCAGCACTGGCACCTTGAGGTAGCGCTCGACGTCCTCGAGGGTCTTCACGCTCGTGTCGAGGTATTCGAGAAAAAAGGCGAGTCCGATGCCGAAGGCGAGTCCGAGCACAGCCCCGATTGCCAGTTGCAGGTTCACGTTTGGTTTCGCCGGAGTGTTAGAAGCCTCCGCCCGCCCATGGATGACGATCGGGTCTTGGGAAAAATCGCCATCGACCTTCGCCAGCGCGATTCTCTGATTCAGTTCCTCGTGCAGCCTGCGGCGGAGCTCGTATTCGTTGCGTGCGGCGACGTAACCGACGCCGCCTTTGAGTTCGCCCATCAGCTCTTCCTCACTCTCCTTCATCATCACCTCCATATTCTTCAGCTCGAGTTCCTTGATGTCCATCTGCGTTCCGAGGGCAGCCTTCGAAGTCTCGACTGCTGCGACCAACATTTCCTCGAGCAACCGAGCGGTATCCACGATCTCGATCAGCTTCGGGTGATTGGCGCCGAGGCCAGTATTGATCAGCCGCTGTTGCTCAAGCACGGCGGATTGATATTCCGGATAGCGCCCGGCGAGCGTCGGGCTCTTGAGCCCAAGTTCCACCGCAGCGGGGATGAGTTCTTTTCCGTCGAGATCCCTCAGCGCCTGGATAGTCGTGCGCATCCCCCCGATCTCTTGGCGCATCTCGTGGAGATCAATCTTCCGCTGCACAACGATGGCGTTCATCGTGCTGTCCGGAAGGTCCGAGCCACCCCAGCGATTGTTGGCCAGGTGGTCAGAGATTCCCTCATCCTCCTGAATCCGGAACATCTCCTGCTGCGCTTTCGCCATCAACGCCCCCTGCTTCGTTGCCTGAATCGCCAGTTCCTCAATTTTCCTATTGATGCGATCTCGATCGAGCTGTTCCCGCCGGTTCTTGTAAGCGTCGGCAACACTGTTGGCGAGTTTTGCTGCCAGATCGGGATCCGTGTCGAAGACTTCCACATTCACCAGATCGGTGCCCTTCAGATCCTGGGCACGGAGCTTGCGGACTAATCTCGAATAGGCCTCCTGGTCGGTGGCCAGGCCCCAAATTGATCTCAGATCGAGCTCCTTCGCGACCCGATCGAGGTTCTCCTTGCTCTCGATGATCGCGAACTGCGTCTGCATGAAGGTCTGGTAGGGCTCGGAGTTCCTAGCCTGTTCACCTATCGCAGTGCGGGAGTCTTTGTTGATCTCGATCGAGACGCGCCCTAGGTATTCTTTGGGCATCATGTAGGTGATGACCGTGGCCGTCATGAAGATGAGGAAGAAGGCCAAGAGGATCACGCCATAACGATTGCGGACAACTTGCCAGTAATCGAGTGCGTGCAGTTTTATTTCGTTGTTGTTTTCTGACATAGCAAAGCTCGGAGTGAGTGAGTCATTGCGGAATGGGATCGGTACACGCCTATCCCTTGTGAACAATCGTGTGTTGCGATCCTGATGAGTTCCCGGACGCTAGTAAGCGGTCGCGAGCCGGGGAATCTTCACCATGAAATTCTCTGACATGAACAAACTGTCATCTGTTCGATCTTTGTTCGGGAAAAATTAATCAGTACAAGAACAAATCAATCACATGGCAGCGCGGTCCGAACGCCATTGCCAACGAAGGCTCTACACCTTGATCTCTTTACCTGTATCTGGATCGGCGATCAGCAATTGCTCGCGATGGTAGTTCGGGTCTCCGCGGAAGGTCAGACGCGCCTCGTAGCGGCGCTCGAGCTCGACCAGGTGCTCGGCGTCCTCTTTACGCAAACGATCTAGCACATCTGGGTGGACGACGATCAACAGCTCGTGCAGGGCCTCGGTCTCGCGCGATTTTTGCATGATCACGTGAACCTTGCGCTGCATCTCGACACTCATCGTCATCGTCGATTTCACACGGGCGAAACCTTTGCAGTAAGGGCACGGGTCGTACACAGACTCGCTAAGACTCTCGTGCAGTCGCTGACGAGTCATCTCCAGCAGGCCGAGCTGGGAGATCGGCAGAATCTGCGTCTTCGCTTTGTCGCCCTGCACGCGTTCTTTCATGCGCCGATAAACAGCCTGCTGGTCTTTGCGCGCCTTCATGTCGATGAAGTCGATCACCACTAGGCCACCGATATTGCGCAGGCGCAGCTGGCGCGCGACGGCGTCGGCTGCCTCTAGGTTGGTGTTGAGAATCACCTTGTCGGGATTCCCGCCCTTGCCCTTGTTACGGCCGGTGTTGACGTCGATCGAGATCATCGCCTCGGTCTCGTCGATCACCAGGTAGCCGCCACATGGCATCCAAACTTGGCGGTGGAAGGCGTCGTCGATCTGGCGCTGGATACCCAAGCGCTCGAGCAGCGGGGTGCGCGTCTCGAAAAATTTGATACGGTTTTTAGCGCGGCGCGACACGAGGGAAACCAGACCCTTCATTTGGTCGACGGTCGGCTGGTGGTCGCAGAGCACCTCATTGACATCCTCGGTGAGGAAATCGCGCATGGTGCGCTCGATCAAGCCCGGCTCCTGGAAGGCGCAGACCGGTGCCTTGTGCGAATTGCGGCGCTCGTCGATCTCACGCCACTGCTCGACAAGCATCTTCAGGTCGCGGATCAAGTAGCGTGATCGCTGCCCCTGGCAGACGGTGCGCAGGATGACCCCCATCCCCTCGGGCACCTGCATACGCTCAGTGATCTTGCGAAGGCGATTGCGTTCCTTCGGGTCTTCGATTTTGCGTGAGATGCCGAACTGGTCGTTGAGCGGCATCAAGACCATGAAGCGACCTGGCAAAGTGATGTTGGTGGTCACCCGTGGCCCCTTGGTGCCGATCGGCCCCTTGCTGACCTGGATGAGGACTTCCGCCCCGACCGGGTAGATGCTCGGGATGTCGGCGGAAGTAATACGCGCCGGCGGGTTCTTGCGCCGCTTGTTTTGGCGCACCTGCTCGATGCCGTTGTCCAACGCTGCGGGGATCGCGTCCCAGAAATGCAGGAACGCATTCTTCTCGGTGCCGATGTCGACGAACATTGCCTTCAGGCCCTGTTCGATATTTTTGACACGACCCTTGAAGATACTGCCGACGATGTTCTCGTCCCCAGCGCGTTCAATGTTGTATTCGTCTAGTTGACCGTCCTCAAGTAAGGCAACACGGGTTTCTAGTTTCTCGACGGTGACGACGATCTGGGTACCAGCCGACGCCTTTCCACCACCGAAGACTCGCTTCGTCAGTCTCTTTAACATTGGTTAAAAAAGGGTTGTAAAAATTAAACTTCATTGGGTTCAAAACCTTAACGCTAACGCTAGTGTTCTTACCTTTTCTTATTAAATAGTCCGCCGTTGAACAAACCTTTGCGTTTCGGAGGTTCGGACTTCGGCTTCGGGATACTCTGGACAGCCTTGCGTGACTTGGAGGCCACGCGACTACCGGCTTCGTCTGGAGCCTTCCGCATCCGCGGCTTCGGTTTGGTAGTTCGAACGGCTGTCCTAGGCGCCTCGCGCGCCGGACCGACATTGCCATCATCACCATCATCGCCTAAGGCATCAGGGGGAAGTGTCTCATCAAAGCTGACAAGTTCAGTAAAGTCAAAGCTTCCTTGAGCTTCCTTGACCGGTTCGGGCATGATTGCCAGCTTTTCATTATCTTTACGGTTTTTATAGATAATAAGGCTATCTTCAACAATTTTACGCATGATAGGGGCAGCCACGCTGCCCCCTGATTTCCCGCCTTGGACGAACACGCAGACCGCGAACCGGGGATTCTCATACGGGGCAAAGCCTACAAACCAGGCGTGATTGTCTGGCTCACCATTACGCTTGAACTGTGCAGTGCCAGTCTTGCCACAGATTTCTGTGATCGGCGATTTCGCCCGGCGGGCGGTGCCGCCGCCATCGTTGACGACATCCCACATGCCACCCCGAACGGTTTCTACCTGCTGATCGGTGATGCCAAAATCCTGCAGGCGCGGCGGGTTGTCGAAGATTGGGTAAGGGTCGATGATCTTGTCGCCACTCATCACCCGGTCGATCAGCCGTGGGCGCCTGTAGATCCCGCCATTGGCAACGGTCGCCACCACGCTGGCCATCTGCAAAGGGGTGCACTCGGTATCCCCCTGCCCGATCGCGACGTTGGCAGTGTGGGCGGAGCTCCAGCGTTCACGTGGATTGTTCTGACGCAGCCACTTCGGCCCGGGGATGCGGCCAGCAAATTCGCCCGGCACCGGGATCCCGGTCTTCTTGCCGAGCCCGAAAATATCGGATGCTTTGAGTATATTCTTAATCCCCGCCGCGTTGCCATACTGGTAGAAGAAGGTGTTGCAAGAGGCCTTGATCGACTGGCGGAGATAAATGCGACCGTGCATCCCCTTGCCATCGATCCAGCACCGCTTGCGCAGGTTGCCGTAGTAGAGCGAACCCGAACAGTAAAAGGAACGATCGTCGATCCCCGCGAGGCACCCGGCGAAGGCAACCGGGATCTTGAATGTCGAACCCGGAGCGAAGCTACGCAGCGCGCGGTTGACCAGCGGCGCCGTCTTATTATCGATGTAGGCTTTGTAGTCCTCCTCCTCGATCGCCGGGATAAATTTCTGCGGATCGAACGATGGCACCGAAGCCATCGCGAGGATGTTGCCGGTGTTCGGGTCGATGACAACTACGGCGCCACGGTGGACTTTCCGCAGCGCGATCTCGGCGGCGTATTGGATGTCGGTATCGATCGTCAGATAGACGTCATTGCCGGATGTCGGAGCCGAGTAACCGACCTCACCGACGAAGCGCCCCTTCTCGTTGAAGAGCAACTCGCGCTGGCCGGGTGTACCCCGCAGGTAGTTGTCCATCGTCTTCTCGATGCCATCCCCGCCAACATCGTCGGGCACGTAGTAGTCGTAGTCATTGAAGTCTGCCGGCCGTGCGGTCTGAACATTGGCATCGCTGACATAGCCGAGCAGGTGGCCTGCCATCGCACCATATTTGTAGCGACGCTTCGGTCTGGCACTCGGTTCCACGCCTGGCAGCCCGAGGCTGTGTTCGGCAAAGTTCGCGAACTGCTCGAAGGTCAACTCCATCGGGTAGCTGTAGGGCACCAGCCCATTGGTGCCGCGCCAGTGTGCCTGCATCTGCGCAGCATTGAATGGATCGAGATCATCCGTGTATTTTTTCAGCTCGGGCAGCACTGCGGTGTTGATGATCTTGGCGATGTCCGGCTCGGGGGTCGTGACGATCCGCCCCTGCGAGTTCTGCCGCGTGTATGGCTTATAAGGAACCTCGTCGAACTTCTTCTTCTCCTCCCCGTCCTCGATGACCGTGGCGGTCTTGTAATGCTCGATGATGTCTTTAAAATTGAGCACCAGCTCGTAGCTCAGGTCGTTCTCCACCAAAATTTTGCCGAGGACGTCGCGGATCTCGCCACGCACGCCAGGGACGCGCGCGATCTTTTTGTTCATGCTAGGAACTCGCGCCTTGAACTCCTCGCCGCGGGTGATCTGGATCGACCAGAGTCGCATCAGCAGCATGCCGAAACAGCCGATCACCAATATCCCGAGCAGGTAGATTCGGAATCGATATCTCAGTAGCATGTTCAGGAAAGAGTTGGGGTCAGTTCAAGCGCCGGCGAAAGCCTTCGTAGCGGATCTGGTAATCCGTCATGATCGCCAGCCTGTGTAAGATAAAGAAGACTAGCGGAGAAATCAACATGCTGAGGAGAGCAGTCGCCATGAGCTTAAACCAGATCCTCTCGGGGAAAACCAGCCCCCCGAGGGTGAAATTGACGAGCAGGTATTGGATGAGCAGAAAAAGGAAGGTGCCGACGCCGGTCATGATGATAGGCAGCTCCCAGCGCCCGCGCCGGAACAACGGTCGAACCCCCTGCATGAAGCCCCCGAGCACGCCAAACAGCAGGATCGAGTAGCCGAATTTGATGTCCTTCAGCGCCGCCTGCGGGTTGGAGAGTTCCACTTCAGAAGGGATGATCACGTGCAGGCCGTCCCAGATCAGCCCGGTGAAAAACGCCAGCCCGAGCATCACGGGGAATGGCACACTGATCGCGCAGCAGAAAAAAGCCGCGGCGGCGATGAACAAGAAAGCGCCGTGCGCCCAGTTGAGAGGCAGGATCAATTCCTGGATCACCAGGGCGAGGAAAACAATCAGGAAAGTGGCGAGATTAAATCTCATGGCTCAGGCTGAACCGTGGGGATCGCACTCGGCACAGGTTCTGGGGCAGGTTCAATTTCAGGCTGCGGCTCCGGCGTGGCAGCGGCTCCGTCGGCCTGCTCCGGGTCGACCGGGATCGCTGCCCGCGGAGTGCTGGTCGCACGGCTATCGGCGGCGTCGGCCTGGGAACGCACGGATGTGGCATCGGTCGGTACCCGGACAAAGACATCGGTCAGCTGCGCGAAATCGACCGCGGGTTCGACGGTTGCCTCGCCATAGAACTCGAGGGACTTGAAATCTTTTACGATCCCCAAGAAGTAGTTAACCGGCACAACACCGGCATCAGTCGAGTTCACCTCGGGGCTGAGCTCGGGGCGGATCTCCTTGGTGTTCTTAGAGAGGTAGCGCAGCTTGAGAACCGGTGAACCGTCCTGCGCGCGCCACCCCATCAGCAGTCCAGATTCGAGCGTGCCCTGCACCCTCGCCGCCACCTTGCAGCGCTCATCGGTCATCAGCAAGATGTCCGCCGTGTGCTTGGTCAGCTTGGTCACCTTGCCGACGAAAGCCGGCCGCGGGTTGCTGTCGCGCCCCATCACTGTCGTCAGCACCGGGCTGTTTAACACCAGGCCATCCGCGGATCCCTTGTTGATCTTGAGCTCGTTCCACCAGGTGGAGCTCTCGCGCTTGATCACGCGCGCTGGCACGTACCTCCAGAGTTCCTCGGATGGATCCTGTGCGTTCAGGAACCCGAGCGACTCGCGCAGCCGCAGGTTGTCGCGTTGAATCTGGGCATATTGCGCTTTGATCACGCGCAGTTCCATCACCTCGCGCAACAGGTAACTGTAGCGTTCGGCCAATTCCTGCTCGTTGTATTTTTCCACCAGCGCATCCGGTCCGATGTTCACACCGTTGACAATATCCTCATCCGCCGCAAGCGCGTGCGCCGCACGGTCGACGATCCCGAACACCGAGAGGATCGGGCGCTGGATCTTGCGCTTCGTCTCATCACCCAACATGAACACCCAGGTCAGCAATAGGGCGAAAACGACAAACGCTAGGAGATTGAGTTGCTTCATCTTGTTTCGCCTACCCCTCCGCGCTAGTTACTTTTCTTAAGAACGAGAGTTCGTTCAACACCCGGCCAGCCCCCTCGGCCACCGCACTTAATGGATCATCCGCGACGTGCACCGGCAATCCAGTCTCCTCTGAGAGCAGCTTGTCGAGGCCGCGCAACAGGGCACCGCCACCGGCCAACACCATGCCGCGGTCTACCAGGTCTGCCGACAGTTCCGGCGGGCAGCGCTCGAGCGTCACGCGCACCGAATCAATGATCGTGTTGAGCGGCTCGCTGATCGCCTCGCGGATCTCCTCCGAGGTCACCGTGATCGTCTTCGGCAGGCCGGCGATCAAGTCGCGCCCCTTGACCTCCATGCTCATCTCCTTGCCCATCTTGTGCGCCGAACCGATGCGGATCTTGATCTCCTCCGAGGTGCGCTCACCGATCATCAGATTGTAGGCGCGCTTCATGTATTGGACAATCGCCTCGTCAAGTTCATCACCAGCGACGCGCACGCTGCGGCTGTAAACGATCCCCGACAGCGAGATCAGCGCGACCTCGGTCGTGCCCCCACCGATATCGACAATCATGTTGCCCGAGGCCTCCTGCACTGGCAGGCCGACGCCAATCGCAGCCGCCATCGGCTCCTCAATCAAATAAACTTCGCGCGCACCAGCCCGCAGCGAGGATTCCTTCACGGCACGCTTCTCCACTTCAGTGATACCCGACGGCACTGCCACCACCACCCGCGGCCGCGCCACACCACGCCGGTTATGCGCCTTCTGGATAAAGTGCCGCAGCATCGCCTCGGTGATTTCAAAATCCGCAATCACCCCGTTCTTCAGCGGTCGGATCGCCACAATATTGCCAGGCGTCCGCCCGAGCATCCGCTTGGCGTCATCCCCCACAGCGAGCACCTCATTCGTCCCCGCCTTGACCGCGACCACCGACGGTTCCCGCAAGACGATCCCCTGATCCTTCACGTTCACCAGAGTGTTGGCGGTGCCAAGGTCGATCCCTATGTCGCTAGAGAAAATTCCAAATAGTTTTCCAAACATCTAGGTGGTGAGGGCGTCAAAAGTTAGGGGCTAGAGCGGGAGTGAAATTGCATAAGTTCCCCAAAAGGAATCATCGTGGACGCAAACGACACGAAAATCCAATTAACATTAGCTAGATAACCGGATTTATTGTCCGCAAGAAACCGCCCCTACAACTGACCTTCCAAGTAGGCGCGCACCGCCTCCTGCCAAGGACGCGGCGCCCTCCCGGTCAGCCCGGTGTATCGTTGGGTCGACAGGCTCGTGTGCACCGGGCGGGGAGCCGAAAAATTCTTCATGTCCGCCAGCGAGATCGCACCAACCTTCTGCGCCTTGAACTCCATCCCCAACTCCACCGCAATCTCCAATCCCACCTGCCCGTAGTCACGCCAGCTGCATACGCCTGAATTGCACAAATGCAGCAGGCCGTGGCCGATGTCAGCATCTACCAGCGGCTCTAGCATTGTGGCGAAATCAAGACTGTAACAGGGCGATGAATACTTATCAGCAATCGCCTCGACGGTCGTCTGTTCGCGAGCCCTCTGCAGGATCGCGTCGAGAAAACTCGGCCGATGCGGCCCAAACACCCACGAGGTACGGATGACCAGAAACCGGTCACTCACCGCCAACACGCGCTCCTCCCCTGCCGCCTTCGACTTGCCGTAGACGCTCAGCGGGTTGGTCGCATCCGATTCGCCCCGCTGCCCTTCAGCTTCACCGTCGAAGACATAGTCCGTGCTCAGATGAAAAAAACGCGCGCCCTTCGCCAACGAGACCTCAGCCATCACCTCCGGCGCCTTGGCATTGACTGCAAACGCAAGCGTATTGTCCGACTCGCACTCGTCCACACTCGTCATCGCCGCCGGGTTGATCAGCAGATCATACGGCTCCGCCTCAAGCAATCGGCGCAGAGTGTCGGCATCGGACAAGTCCGCATCCACCCGCGCCCAGGCGACGATCTCGTGCCCGAGGGAGCTGAAATGATCCACCAGTGCGCCACCGACGCGGCCACCAGATCCAATAACAAGAATTCGCATGGCCACCGATCTAGCGGAATCCCTGCCCTCGCGCAATGACAGAATTTCAGCTAGGCTCGACCGTGCCCGAGGAAGCAAAGATCCATTACCAGTGTCAACGCTGCGGCAATTGCTGCAAATGGCCCGGCGACGTCGTCATCACGGAGGACGAAACCGAGAAGATTGCCGCCTTCCTAAAAATGCCCGTTGCGGAATTCGTCGAAAACCACACCCGCCTGCGCGCCAACCGCCAGGGACTGTCGATCGATGACAAACCGAACGGCGAATGCCTGTTCCTCAACGGCATCGACTGCCGCATCAATCCAGTCAAGCCGGCCCAGTGCGCCGGGTTCCCGAATTCATGGAATTTTCCCGGCTGGCGCAAGGTGTGCGAGGCCATCCCCGTCCAGCTCCCCGAAAATCCGAAAGAAAGCACTTGCGAGCCGCCCCCTTCCGAGTAAGAATCTCGCCCTATCATGCTACCCAGCAATGCTCACGTGGCGGAATTGGTAGACGCGCAGGATTAAGGATCCTGTGGGGTAACCCGTGGAGGTTCGATTCCTCTCGTGAGCACCAACGACTTACAAAAGTTTCTCCCCCTCGGGGGGATCGATTGATACCAATCGAAACCATCGCATTTTTAGCGACTCTCACCAGATCGCCCCAATCGCCGGGTCGTCCAACATCTCCAGCCGGATCGGTGGCCATAGCTCAGACGCCCAGCGGATGCGCTCCTTAGGGCTTGTCAGTAAATAACTCCTACAATCTGCTGGTTATTTTGGCCATCACCCGCGTTAGCTTCCAACTCAAATAGCCCGCTATCATCGCTGAAATCTGCCTTGGTGCTGGCTAAAATTCCTGCGCATCTTTGTATGACTTATTTCCTGACAACCCCTTAGCTCCTGCAAATGTCGCCATCGGCTACCAGCGCCCTCGCCCTCGCGTGGTAGAACTCACCAGTTGGGCTCGCCCAACAACCGATAGCTATCGGGGCAAGCCCGAAGCTATCTTTGGGGTTCTGCTTCTGGGTTTCCTAGGCTGTCCAGGCGATGCTTTCGTTTGTGCATCTTCCACTCTTTGTCTTTAAGTGCGAGATCGTCCTCGTCCAACAGTTTTACGTTTTGCAGAGCGAAAAGCATCGATCTAATTCCTACAGGAAGTGGCACCATCTCATGAGTTCCTCCACAGGCCTTACACAGAATCGACGCCCCGCTAATTCCCTTCCTCCTCCGAATCGCTGTCCTAAGCTTCGTCATTTCACTGCACAATTCAGCGCATTCGCCCCAAGATAACGATGGAGTCCATTTCGACTTCAATTCCTCAAGCATCTCGGGGAACCAAGCTCGGGTTGCGTCGCCAGCTGGCATGTCTCTGTCTTTCTTAGCCGATTAAGGTAGGGACACCCGTTACCGGGCGCCCCCCTCGCAGATCCCTACGTGCGGTTCTCCCGCATAAGGCTCCTCAGACAGACGCGCAGTCCGGTTGCTCGGGGGTCGATTTCCTAGTTTCTTC
>JBLHKE010000107.1:0-14287 GCA_047619485.1 Verrucomicrobiales bacterium
GCCGGATAACTGTCGGTGGTGCCCTGGCGGATGGTGCCGCGCTCGCGTGCGGGGAGGCCGATGAACTTGCTGGTACCGCTGATTTTCTTGCGTTCGCCATCGCCGCCATTGTCGGCCCAGTTGCCCTCGTCGCCGTTGGCCGGGCCTGGTTTGTCACCAGGCTTCTGACCCTCACCGGGTTTGCCTTCTCCTTCGCCCTCGGCGGGTTGTCCGGGTGGGGCGGAGGCCTGTTGCTCGGATGGGGCAGGGGCGCTGAGGCCTGCTTGTGCCAATGTTAGGGCAGCAGAGGCCTCGGCTAGTGCCTGCTGGGCGGCGGCGGCGCTGGATTCGGCCGGCGCGGCGTTTTCGGCGGCGGCCTCGGCGGTCGACTCAGCCAGTGCCTGCTGGGCGTTTTCTAGCGCCTGTTCAACTCCGGCTGGCAGGGCTCCCTCGGTCCCGGCGGTGAACGGGCTGATTGTATTGGCGGCCTCGGAGAGGGGTTTCGCCGCCTCGGAGATTTGGTCGCCAGCGATCTGTTCGAGCCCTTCGGAGACCTGTTCTTGCGCATTCGCGATCGCCTGTTCCAGCGCGGAGAAATCGGCCTCCGGACTACTCGGTTGGCCGAGGGCTTCGGCGAGTTCCTCACGCCGTTGCTCGAGCGAATCCTTGGCGGCGTTCAAGTCTTCAAGTGCCTCCGCCTGTGGTTTCTGGGCATCCTGTGGCTGGTTCTGGGCAAGCGCCTCGCTGGCCTGTGCCTGATCTTGCGAGGCCTCGCTGATCTGCGGGTTGGCCGCCTCCTCACCGAGTTCGGCGGTCTTCTCCTGCAGGTCGGATTGTTGTTCTGCTAGTGACTGGCTGTCGGGGCTCGACTGGTTGGTGTCGGTCTGCAGGTCTTGCTGCTCCTCGATGATCGGGTTGAGTTTCTCGAGGGTGTCATCGATGGCGGCTAGCTCGGCCTTGGCCTCCTGTAGCGCTTTGAGCTCGTCCTGGATCTTCTCCGCGGCCTGCGCGAGGGCGTCGCTGGCGGCCTGCTGCTCGTTGGCGGGGGATTCGTTGGCGGCGATCTGTTCGCTGGCGGCCTGCATCTGTTCGGCGGCGTCTGCTAGGTCGCTAGCGGCTTCAGGCGCGACCTTGGCGGCTTCCTGCTGCGCCTGGCTGGTGAGGTTTTCCAAGGCGTCTTGCGGTGCCTGGTGTTGCTCGGCGCTCGCCTGGAGTTCCTCCTGCTTCTTCTGCAGGTCCTGGACTTTCTCAAGTAATTCGGCGAGTTGCTCGGCTTTGTCGGGCTGGGTTTCACCCTCGGTGTCGGGCCCGACTTCACTGGCGAGCTGCGCCTCCTCCAGCTGGGCGAGGACGGTTTCCTGCGCGCTTTCTAGTTTCGCCAGGGCATCCCGCTCGGGAGGTAGGGCGCTGGCCTTTTTCTTCTCTGGGCTCTTGTTGGAACCAAGTTCGGCGCGAGCCTCTTGCATGGCGGCGACCGATTGCTCGAGCTGCGCGGCTGCCTCCGGTGAGACGTCGGCCAGCTGCGCTTTCAGGAAGTCAGTTTTGTCGACGGTTTCCCCCTGGTCTTTCTGGACGTCGAATACGGCCATCTCGGCGGCTTCTTCGACACTTGGCAGTTTGAGTTGCTTGCGGGTTTCTTCGACCGCGCGGTCGAGGTTTTTTTGCGCGTTTTCGATCGATCGATCGCGCACCTGCTTTTGTTTGGCGACCCGTTTTTCCGCCGATTGGGTCTGCTGCTCCTGATTACGCTGCTGTTGTGCGAGGGCGCGCTCGCTTTGCGTGATGGCTTTTTCGTCACCGCGCTCCTTGGCCTGTTCGAATGACTCCTCGGCCTCGGCGACTTGAGTGGCGGCCTGCTCTTTGGTCTTTTCGAGTTGTGCCTCGTCGCGTTTGATCGCCTCCTCGGCGCGCTCCTTTGCCTTGTCCATCTGCTCCTGCGCAGACTGGACGCGCTTGCTTGCGAAGATGGCTTTCTCGCCGGGGATCTCGGGGCGCTGGTCGAGTTTCTCGGTCTTCTCGATGACCTCTTTCTCAGCGGCGATGAGGGCTTCGATCTCTGCGGCTGCCTCGACGAGTTTGTTGGTCTTGTCTTTTTCGGACTGGAGGAGATCGGCGAGTTGCCAGAGCGTGTCGCGTGCGTTCTTTTCACCGCCTGCGGCGCTCATGAGCTTGCCGGCCTCGAGCTCGGCGGTAGCGGAGGCGAGTAGCCCGGGGAGGTCGCGCTCGGTGCTGAGAGCCATTCCGCGCGTCGGCCGGTCATCTTTGCCGCCACTGCTGGCGAGCCCTTCGAGGCGTTTGAGGATGTGTTTGATCTCGTCGCGGATGGAGGTCTGCTCTGAGGCCTGGAGTTGGACAGAAATTTTTTGTGAAGTGTTAGGGCTATTGCTCTGTCGCGAGGTAGCACTTAGGATTGCGAGCGCCTCGTGGAGGTTAGTCGATTGCCGGTCGCCAAGTTCCCGGATCAACCTGGCGATCTTGTCGAGGGCCAGCTGGCGTTGGTATTCTAGTAGCACCTGGCGCAGCTGGACGATGACCGCCTTCTGCCCGGTGTAGGCGCGCACGATTTTGGTGGACGTGGCTTCCGGCGCGGCGCTGCGGGCGTCTTGGAGGAGCTGGACGATCCCCGCCATCTGCTTCGCTGAGAGTTTGTCGAGGACCGATTGAATCCCGGTGAGGATGTCGACGTCTTGCCCGGTGATGCCGTTGCGCTCGAATTCCTGAACCAGTCCGGAAAGCTGTGCACTGGCGCGAGCCGTTGCCTCGCGGATGTGTTCTTGCTTGGTCTCCTGCCGCTGCAGACCGGGGTCTTCGGCGCTTGCGCTTAGCGTGGTGAGGAACAGGGTGGCGAGAATCGCTTGGAGAAATTTCATCGGATGCGAGGGAGATTCTAGCTTGTGGAGAGGTATTTTGAAAGGGAAAGAGCGGCTTGGTTGTAAAGGGGTTTGGGGCGTTAATGTTGGGGTGAAGGTTAAAGTTGGTATTGGAGACAGCCTGTTGGGAGCGGTGGGTTCGAGGATGGTGGGGGGCACTCCTGCACGCTGAGCTGGTTCATCGGGCAGGAGTGCCCGATTTACGCACGTGTCGCGCTGCGCGCCGACTTTCGGGCAGACAAGAGTGTCCGCCCTGCGGATCGGGGATTGCTATGCGCGCTGGCTCCGCTAGAATCATTCTGATGATCCTTCGTTGTTGTTTTTTGCCACTGATCCTGTTGTTGTCGGGCTGCTGTAAGTTCGAGCCCGAGCCGCACTGGGAGGCGCTTTTTGATGGCAAGACGCTCGATGGCTGGGAGGTGACGGATTACATCGCGTCGCGCGGTGCGGACGTGAAGGAGGGTGGGGTGATCGAAATCCGGCCGGGCGAACCTCTCGGAGGTATCCGCTGGGTCGGGGAAGACCTGCCGGTGGTCGATTATGAGATCGAACTGGAGGCGCGCCGGGTCGAGGGCGATGACTTCTTCTGCTGCTTTACTTTCCCTTACAAGGAGATGCATGCTTCGTTCGTGGTCGGCGGCTGGGGTGGGGCGCTGACAGGAATTTCGAACGTTGGCGGCTACGATGCGTCAGAGAACTCGACGATGAGCATCGGCAATTTCGAAAACGGCACTTGGTACACTATCCGCCTACGCGCTACAGGCGATCGCATCGAGACCTGGATCGACGGCGAGCCCTCGGTGAACCTGCGCACGACAGGCCAGAGGATCGAGATGCGCTTCGGCGAGATCGAGGAGTCGGTGCCGATGGGCGTGAGCGTGTTCATGACGACTGCCGAGGTGCGCAACATCCGCCTCAAGCGACTGAAGTCAGGCGCCGCAGCGGAGAACCAAGCTGAAGACGATGGATACTATTACTAATATAGATAAAAGAGCGTCCGTACGGCTAGCGCTGTTGGGGTTGGTACTGCTAGTTTTCGCTGGCTGTGAAGACCCGGAGCCGCCCGATCCAGCCGCATTGATCCCGGACTGGCGCACTTATTACAACCGCGAGGTGGGCGTCGAGTTCAAGTATCCCTACACGCTCAAGCTGGATGTCGATTCGACCGTTGACGGCCAATTCGTGGCCGAACTCCTCTGGGTTGGTAGTGAGGCACCGGTGTTCAAATTGGAGACGCGCTCGGGTAGCGTTGCCGAAGGCGGCGTCATGGTTGGCGACAAGCGTGCCTCTCAGTCAATGGTAGAAGTAGGTGGCCAGCAGGTTCAGCAGACGGTTGTCGAGCACCGCGGGCGGGTGCTGGTCTTTACCGGTAAGGGCAGCACCTTCGACAAGGTTTTGGACTCGGTGAAGTTTCTTGAGTAGGTTGATCGTATGGACGACTACGACCGCCGTGAGTTCGTGAAGATGAGTGTCCCCGCGTTTCTCGGCGTGACTTTTGCGCTGCCTTCGATCACCGCTTTCGCCAAGGATGCCAACGCGAACCGAGGGCACAAGCGCAGTGACGAGGTGCTCAACTGGGATGCGTTCCTGGAGAAAACCACCGCCGAGGCGAAGAAGCAACTCGACCCGAAAGTTTGGAGTGAACCGGCCTACGTGAAGCGCGCGGCGGCGCTGGCGAAGCGGCTCAACCTGAAAGATCCCGCCGTGTTGGATTTCTTCGCCGGCTACGAGAATGCCAACCCGGAGTTCCCGGAGTTCGAGAAGATGCACCGCGAGAAGCTGTTTGAAATCTCGCTGGTGCAGTTCGACGAGGGTGAAGTCATCGCGCACCACGATCACCCGGAAATGACTGGCGTGCTGCTGTGCGGGAAGGGCAAACTGAGCGTGGAGAATTTTGACCTTCTCGAAGAGGAAGCGGAGGGGGATGGCTCCGATTGCGGTGACGAAGCAGCAGCGGAGGTGAAAGAGGACGATCGCGTGTTACTAAAACGCAGTGGCAAGGCGACCCTGAAGCGCGGTGACGTGAGCACGCTGACCTCGAAAAAGAGCAACATCCATCGCGTTTCCGCGAAGAAATTCTGCCAGGTGATCGACCTCTTCACGCCGCCTTACGACCAGAAGCGCATCCGCGAGTCGCGCTGGTTTGAGGTGGACGACGGGGTCTTCGAAGGTCGCGAGGGCGTCTACGAGGCAAAGGTAAAATAGCTTCTGGGAGGGTGATAGAGAAACCCTCGACAAGCGCGATACCCGGCCTAGATTTTGCCCACCATGAAGATTCGACACCTCTGGCTCCTCCTCCTTTTCTCCATGATCGCCAGTCCGCTCAGCGCCTCTGCGGCTGAGGGCGAGCACATTTTTGTCAGCGGTGGACCCGCGCTGCGCGGGTGGGAAAACCTCCGCAAGAATACCGACCAACACGACCGGTTTTGGCACAATTTCGTCCGCAAGGCCAAGTGGCGCATGGTGGATGTATTGAAAGAGGAGGGACCCAACACGCAGCTTACCTGGCTCGTCTACAAACCCGCCTACGAGCGCCGTGCAAAGGAGGAAGGACGGCCGCTGGTGGAGTGGGTCGAGTCGGTCATCGGATACTTTAAAGAGACGCACGAGAAGGACGTCAAGCTGGTCTGGTACAATTCCGGTGACGACATCATCCGCTACATCAACAGCGGCAAGAGCCGCCGCAAGAACAAGGTCGTGATGTTCGAGTACTTCGGCCACTCCAACCGTCACGCTTTCCTGCTCGACTACAGCAGTGCGGTGATGGGGGCATCCAAAGCGTGGCTTCACGAGAATGACCTCAGCAAGATCAAGCGTAGCGCGTTCGCCAGAGATGCTTTCTGTCGTAGTTTTGGCTGCCACACCGGTGAGAGCATGAGCAAGGCTTGGAATAAAGCCACCGGCGTCCGCATGTGGGGCGTGCAGGGAAAGACCGACTACTCCGACGAGCGCACCGTCAAAGTATCGCCCGGCGGGCATTGGAAATACTAGCTCCTGCGGCGGTGAAAAGTGGGAAGGTGAAAGGTGAAACGTGCAAAAAGTCCTTGCGGGGCAGCTGTTGCCGACTCACAAGAACCCGGAGCACATAGCGCAATTCTACCTTTTACTTTTCACCCTCCCACCTTTTACTTCATCGCAGATGAACTACGACCAGCTCAGCGAACTCTACCACCAACCTTTTTTCGAACTCCTCAAGCAGGGGCGCTCCACCCACGAGGCCAACTGGCCAGTAAACGAGGTGCAGCTCTGCACCCTGCTCAGCATCAAGACAGGCGGATGCAGCGAGGACTGCTCCTACTGCGCGCAGAGCGCACGTTACGACAGCGGGGTCGATTCCGAGCGGCTGATGCCCAAATGTGATATCCTCGAGCGCGCTCATGCCGCTAGGGAGAACGGCAGCACGCGCTTCTGCATGGGCGCCGCGTGGAAGGGCGTGCGCCAGGGCACCAAGCGCTTCGACCAGGTCATCGAAATTATCGAGGAGGTCGGCCAGCTGGGAATGGAGGTATGTGTGACTCTCGGCGAGCTCGGTCCGGACGAGGCCAAACGCCTGCGCGAGGCGGGCGTCACTGCCTACAACCACAACATCGATACCTCCCCGGAGCACTACCCTAACATTGTCACTACCCACACTTACCAGGATCGCCTCAACACGATCCGCAACGTGCAGGACGCCGGCATGTCGGTGTGCAGCGGCGGCATCGTCGGGCTCGGCGAGACCATCGAGGACCGCCTGCGTATGCTGGAGGTATTGAGCGAATTCAACCCGCAGCCGGAGAGCGTACCGATCAACAGCCTGATGCCGATGCCAGGCACGCCGCTCGAGGGAGCGGATCCAGTAGACGTGTTCGATCTCGTGCGTCTGATCGCGGTGGCGCGAATCGCCTTGCCGAACGCCAAGGTGCGCCTCAGCGCCGGCCGCACCGGTCTGAGCCAAGAGGCGCAGACGCTGTGTTTCTTCGCCGGTGCTAACTCGATTTTCTACGGCGATAAATTGCTCACGGCTGCCAACCCACAGACCGAGAAAGACCTCGAGTTGATGGGCAAATTGAACCTCGTCCCGCAGCCATCGAATCCAGGCCTAGCGGCACCATCGGCTGCCGAGGATCGCCCGCTGGAACCGGCGAACATCTGAGACACTCGGCACGACGCCGAGGCTATGTAGTTTCGGTACCTTTCCGAATTTCTACCAGGCGAGAACCATGCATATGGTCTGTTGGTCCGCTAACGAAAGAAGGCCAGCACCTCCTCGGAAACCGACCTTCTTGAAAAAGCTGATGGGTGTGGCCGAGCCGCACCTACATCCGGCCGAATGGCGATGCTGGCACTTCGGTCGGCGTCGGTGGTGGCGCGGCGGCGGCGGCGAGTTGCGCTTTGTTGTGCGCGGCGGTGAGCAGTGCAGCTTCGACCGCGTGCAGGATTGACTCGTTGGTGCATGGCTTCGGTAGGAAACAGCTGGCACCGGCATCGATCGCCTCCTGTGGGCGGAAAGCTGGAGCCCCGCTCCAGACGATGACAGGGGTGAGTTGGATCGATTGGTTGCGACGGATGTTCTCGAGCACGAAAATGCCGTTGCCCGCCGGGAGCCCGATATCGAGGATCACGAGATCTGGTCGCTCGCGCACGACCATGCTCATCGCCTGAGTGCCATCGCCAGCGCCGAGGGTTTCAAAATTGTTCTGCTTCAGCAAAATCGTGAGCCAATTCATGGTATCGCGGTCGTCCTCGACAATCAAAATCCTCGCTCTCGTTCCTCCTGCAGAAGCTGGCTGAGCCTGTAACTGTGCCTGCATCGTATTCTGATTTATCATAATAGTATGAGTAATATATGTCTTAACGAAATTATAGTCAAAATATATATTATAATTCCCGTACATAGATCTGAGCCGATTTTAAGGCCCATTTCAGCCCATTTCGGCTCAGTTTTCGCTCGTTTATCGATCTATCACGACCAAGATTCACTCGTTCACCGCCAAGAGGCAATTCTTCGAACGGTAGATGTCAATCCCTAGGAGCCTGTCGGATCGGTTTCTTACCGGTAGAGAACGATTTGCCTCCAGTGCAGTCCACCATCGGCATTGACGACCTCCCAGTCGATTATCCTGAGCCTGTCAAACGCCTTTGGGTTGAGGATGGTGAAGCAGGAACCCTTGGTTGAGAGTGGGTTGCGGCGGTGCACAGCGGCCGAGAGCCGAGGCACGAGCGTGCTGTTGTAGTTGCCTAGGATGCGCTCCTTGTAGACTCAGTGCCTTTCGAACCCGGTACAGTTCTTGCCCTCTACCCAAGCCGTTTTCAGAAAGCTGCGGGCAAACATTCGTGCACCGAGCCCCGTGGGCGTCTCGGGCGTCATGTCGAACGTCTGTTTGGCAGTGAAGCCGTCCCTTTGCACACCGAGTAAACCGGAACTGCGATCAGGCTCAAATGCCTGTCTCTAATTCCCACTCAGGTAGATCTGGAATCTTCAGCAGCGGGTTGCCAGCAAAGTCAGAATGCTCTGCGGAATCGTGCTGTGTTCCAAGATGATCACTGAGATCCGCCCAGAGTTCTGATGCGGTAGAAGACTCGGCCTCCTCGCACGATGGGATCGCTGATTGTAAATCGGGTCGTGTCCTCCAGGGCCCTGACGCCTGGGGCACTTGTCCCTGTCGCCTGATCAAATGCGAAGCGGTAGATCTCGTCGAAGCTGTCGAGCGCCAAGCCAGTGGATCGTTCTAGGATGAGAATCGTTCCCGGCGGTGGTGCGTCACCGCGTCAAAAAGGTCAGATCTAGTTCAGAATTCTCTTCCACCGAAATATCGAAGAGCCGGGCGTTGGTGAAATCGACACTGTCAGGATCGATTCCGAGAGCGCGTTGGAGAAGAAGGGCAAGTCCGTCGCCGTCCCTGTCCGATAGGAGCGGCTCGTTGACCGGCTCTATCGAAAACTGTTCGTTGATTTCACGAACACTCCGAAGAGTGTCACTCTTTGTAAAAGAGGAAAAGCGGAGGTCGACCAATTGAAGACGCATAGAGTTGCCCAGCGCAAAAATGAGTTCGATGACAATGCGCGAGCCGACGAGTCCACCCGGGTCAGTTCCGAGCCTCAGTCCAATATCAGCCTCATAGGTGAGCTTAAGGGCGGTCGATTCATTGACAAAATTCAGAGCGACTTGGGCATCGATGAGTCAGGCTCCTGATTCATCGTCGACCTCAGCTGCGCCCATTTCGATGGCCGTCTCGCGAAGAATGAAGTCGATGTGAGAAGCCGGACGTGAACCGGCGCCACCTGCTTTTTCGAGGAGTAGAGCGGCGACTGCGGCGGCGTGAGGTGCGGCCGTCGAGGTGCCGAAGAGGTTGGGAAAGGTATCCGACTAGAACCGACTGGAATGGTGAAATCGAGGAAGGCATCGATCTCTGGCCCGGGATCAAAGTCGTGGAGTGATCCGCCGCTAAGTCCGGTAAATCCCGTAGCAAGGCGGAACTCGGACGCGTAGGACTGGCGATCGGAGTTTCCCGCGGCACTGAAATAGGCGGCACCATTGGCAGTGACGTCATTCACCGCCTGTGCGGTGAGTCCGGGTTCGGCGAAAAAGAAAATGTCGTAGACGATGATGTCGCAATCGGCATCAGCAAGCGCCCGGATCCCGTTAGCGAAGTCGGCTTGTCCGTTGAAAGCGGTGAAGAATTTTTGGGAAGCACCGGGTGCCAGATCATGAATGATCTGCATCATCGCGCGCCTTTCGCCGGATGCAGGCTGACTAAATTCTCTGAGGACTTCGATCGCATCGGGTAGGTCACCATCGGTCACATCTTGGGGAGCCGTCGTCGCGGTGGCAGGAGCTGTTGCGAAGCTGTCGGAAAGAGTGCCGACGGTGTTTCGGCTGCCTGCTGTTTACTTATAAAATTCTAAGAATGACTCCTGACGTTTCGTGACTTCGTGTGAGGCTTTACTAACTACTCGTATGGATTCAGTCATATCAGCCAATTTCTGCCATCGACGATCAGGGCTCTGCCTAGCAGGGGCTCACTCCTCCGCCCGAGGGTGGGGTCGCTTTCATCGCTGCATTCTCAATGTAATCAATTACAAAGAGCCTGTCCCCTTTAACTCCCTCGTGCAAGCTGCTGGGATGGGGCGCCGCAAACGTTCGGGCAACTGGATGCCAATCCTAGGCTTCTCGATTTGACCAGACCTCTGGCAGAGTTGATGGTGGATCAGAAAAAATGATTAGTAGCGATGTCTTACAGAATTAGAACGATCTTGGCTCTGGCTGTCGTCACGTTAGCGGGCTTCGTATTCCACGTCATGGCTCGGGAAGTACCGCCCGATTCCGTTGATAATTTAGTGCCTAAAGCCAACTTTTCGGAGTTTGAGAAATTCGTCGCCCCGATTTTTATGAAATCTTGCTTGGATTGTCATGGGCCGAAAAAATCCAAGGGCAATTTTCGAGTGGATGAACTCGATCCGAATCTCCTGACAGGTGCAGACATCAATCGATGGGTCGAGATCTATGAGGTTTTGAGCAACTCAGAAATGCCACCGGACGATGAGCCTGACTACCATCTCGTCGATGAGGATCGCGCCAGAATCGTCGACTGGCTCGGGGCTGAAATGAGCAAGGCGTCTCAGGTTCGTCGCAATGAAGGTGTCCATACTTCATTTCGTCGTATGGCGAACTATGAATACAACTATGCCTTACAAGATCTGATTGGACTTAATCTGGAATTTTCAGAACGACTGCCGCCCGAATCCGTTTCTGAGGATGGATTTAAGAACAGTTCGGAATTGTTGCAGATGTCGGTGATGCAATTTGAGACCTATCGTGAGATCGCTTTAGACGCTCTCAAGAAAGCAACCGTCCAAGGGGAGCGTCCTGAAGTTGTCACCTATCAGATCCCGATGCAGGAGGCCATGGACAAAGCCAGCATGTTGAAGCAGAAGCCAATCAACAAAAATGATCCTGACTACTCGAAGAGGAAAAGGGCAACCCACATCTTTAACAAGGAGACAGGGGAAGGGTTTTTCTATCGATGGACTTATTATGTGGTTCTAGATCGTGCTCACCATGGAATTTGGAACCTGAAGCCTGACAAGGTCGTCAGCGATGTTCCCGCAGTTTCTAAGGTCGTTGCTGTCCTCCCGCCTTCGCAACAATTTAGATTAGACCTAGGGAATTCTGTTCCAGATGAAGGCATCATACGTGTTCGGATGAGAGTCGGAGCGACGTCCAATCAAGCCAATCAGTATGCCAGCCTTCGATTGATCTTTGGGTTTCAAACCAACAATGAAGGGAAAATGTCAGCGAGGGTGAGCCAACGTGACATGGCGGTGACAGCGTCTGTTGATGATCCTAAGTTCATCACTTTTGAGTTTCCCCTCAGTGAAATTCCTCGCAATCCTTTTCGCCGGATCCATGAAGTTGGAGATTCTCCAAATGCGACTGAATTTCTCGAGATTCAGAATATCTCCAATGCCGGGACGGCTGGGGGAGGGGATCCCATTGATGTGCATATTGATTATGTCGAAATCGAAGCCGGGGTTTATGAAAGTTGGCCACCAAAGTCCCATACTCAAATTTTCTTCGACAGCCCGAACAAGGACGATGAGAAAAGATACAGCCGCGAAATCCTGAAAAGGTTCATGACCAGAGCCTGGCGGCGCCCAGCCAAGGATGAGGAGGTCGAGCTCTACTCTGACTTGTTTTCCAAATACCGCCCGGAGTATGCCAGCTTGGAAGCTACCATCATCCAAGTGCTTGCAACTGTCTTGGCGGCGCCCGATTTCCTCTACCTTATTCAGGGGGAACCCGTAGATGATGCTAGTGGATCAACGACGGTCAGTGATCTTGAACTGGCCAGCCGGCTGTCATTCTTTCTGTGGTCTAGTATTCCGGACTCACCGCTTCTGGAGCTTGCTATCGAGGGCAAGCTGAAGAACCCGGAAATCTTGAATTCCCAGATAGAAAGGATGTTAGCGGACTCCCGTTCACAGCGTTTCTCTCGGAATTTTCTGGGCCAGTGGCTTGGTCTTGACGCTCTGGAAACGGTCATTATCGATCAGAAAAAGTTCAAAGGTTACGATGACATATTCAAAGAGAATATCCTCAAAGAACCTCTGACCTTTTTTAATGAAGTGCTGAAGAGGAACAGTAGCATTATGGACTTCCTTCACTCAGATTATCTCATGATCAACGAGGCCTTGGCCCGGCACTACGGGATTCCCGAAGTTTACGGTCAGGAATTTCGCAAAGTTGCGGTAGGCCCAGAATCAAATCGTGGTGGGATTTTAACCACTGCCGCGGTGATGACGATGAATTCAACAGGGGTGGATTCGAATCCTCTGAAAAGGGGAATCTGGCTACTGGAGCGCATCCTACACGACCCGCCGCCACCACCACCACCCAATGTTCCGGAGGTTGATCTAACTGACCCGAGGATTCTGAATATGACCCAAAAAGAGCGCATGGCGGATCATCGAAACCAGCCCGCCTGTAGATCTTGCCACGCCAAGATAGACCCTTGGGGGATCGCTCTTGAAAATTACGACGCGATCGGCGCCTACCGGACCAAGATCACGGATAAGCCGATTGATGCTACGGCCGTTTTATACAACAAGCAAAAGCTGGACGGGGTCGGAAGCATGAAAGCTTATCTCTTAGCCACGCGACAGGATCAATTTGCGAGGGCTATGGTGCACAAACTCAGTTCGTATGCCTTAGGGCGCCCAATGTCTTTTAGTGACCGAGGTGAGATTGATAAGATGACACGAGAACTCAGGCAAGGTGGTGATGGTTTGAAAGACTTGGTATCGATTATCATACAGAGTGATCTGTTTAGGTCCAAAATCACGACAGGATCCGACGATGAATAAAAAAACATTTCCGATGAAAAGACGCAATTTTCTCCAATGCGCCGGTGTTGGCCTGGCAATACCATGGATGGAAACCTTTGCCGCAAAAGGTGACCAGGATAATAAGCTCGCCCGCTTTGTGAGCGTTTATCACCCCGATGGAGTAGGTTTGCCGCGGAGAGATGATCCAGCCTGGAAAGACTGGAGTTGGTTTCCACAGGGTGGCGAAACAGATTTTAGGCTGAGCAAGGTTCTCGATGTCCTCGAACCTCTGCGCAGTGAAATTACCTTTTATTCAGGACTCTCACATCCCTCCGTTCGAAAAGTGATTGGCCACGCGAATGCCGACCAGTATTTGACCGCGGCAAATACTGGCAGTCACGGGCCTTACAAAAATTCGGTTTCACTCGATCAGATTCTTGCCGCCCATGCTGGCGAACACACTCGTCATTCCTCATTGGTCATGTCGACGAATGCTGGGACAGGTGCCCCACGTGCCACTCATACGTCTTCCTTTGACCAACAGGGTCGGCCGATACCGTCGCTGAATCGGCCCAAGCGGATTTTCGACATGCTTTTTGTGACCGGCGGAAAGGATACTCGAGAAAAACTGGCACAGAGTAAGAGTGCGCTGGATCTCCTAATCACCAATGTCCGTTCTTTAAATAGGAAACTTTCCAGCCATGATCGGCAGACCCTCGAACAGTATCTGGATGCCGTCCGCGATACCGAGATCAAGCTGCTTAAGGCAGAACAGTGGATTGATGCGCCATTGCCGAAAGTTGATTCCAGCCACTTGAATCTGGATGTGACAGTCCGGGACAGCAGGGCTTATATCCAAACAATTTATGAACTAACCCACCTAGCTTTCATGAGTGATTCTACGCGCGTGGCAACCTACATGATGGGCCGGGAGAACACGGGAGGCCCTCAGGATCTCTTGGCGAGGGCGGTTGGTCTCAATAATGCCCATAGTTTAACTCACGACGTGAAGAAGCCCAATGGTTGGAGAAACCTAGGTACCTATAATCGCTTTCAGGCAGAAGAATTTGGGCGATTTGTTCAAAAGTTAAAGGACACTCCCGAGCCAAATGGCGACGGCACGATGCTCGACAACACTTTTGCAATGCACGGCTCTGCCTCGAGTAGTTTTCACCTCTCCCGAAATTACCCGATCATTTCTGCTGGTGGTAAAAACTTGGGCTTCGAAAATGGCCGTTACCTCAAATTCGGTAAGGGAAATGAAGACAACCAGGCCGGAGCTGGAATCGCGTCTGATACTGAGGGATGGAGGAGCGATCAAGAGTACGAAGAGGTTCCACTTGCCCACCTCTTCGTCACTATCCTGAAAAGACTTGGGGTTGAAACGGATGAGTTCGCCGGTTATCAAGGTGGATTGGATCGAGTTTAATCACTAAGATTGCGCTATTTATATATTCCGGCTTAATCCCTATTTCGTTTTTGATCTCGGGGCGCCGTGAAAAACGGCGCCCCGAGTTTAGATTGAATCAGCCAAGTGCGATGGCTTCTCCGAGTTCTTCGTTGCTCATGGCTTTTCCATCCAGGTTCCAAGCACCGTCGACGGTGTGCACGACGTTGAAGTAGATGTTGTC
>JBLHKE010000108.1:0-14192 GCA_047619485.1 Verrucomicrobiales bacterium
CGCACCGTTCACACTCGTGGGTGCAAAGTGTAAGAGCGCAATTGTGACGCCGCCGAACGGGGGCTTAGTTCAAAAGTAGAACGCCTGCTTTACATACAGGATACGGGGGAGCATTACCTCCAGCCCCGACCATTCTCTCCCTACCGAGAGCGGCATTCGTCCAAAACAAGACGCGCGCCCGCCACGTTCGAGAACCCGGGGCACTACCGGGGTGCCGCACCAATCGACTTAACCTTGGCAAAAAAAGACCGCCTGCGTAGCGATCCGATCGGATCCCGCACAGGCGGTCGAGATTCAAACTCCAGTCCGCTCAGTCGCGGCTCATGAAGATTCGCAGAATGTACCAGAACATCAGTGCCACCGCTGAGAACAATGCCAGCGATGCGGCAACGTGCTGTTCGGGACGGTAGTGATGAAGGATGTTCGACGTCGTGTAGAGAATCGATCCAGCAGCAAACAGAACCATGATACCGGAGAACAACGTTCCGAGTTGGAAGCCGAACAAGAGGCTTGCAACGATGACACCCATCGCGACAAACCCAGCGATCATCAGGAACCCTCGCATGAATGAGAAGTCACTTTTGGTGATCAGTGCGAACGCGGTCAGGCCGGCGAACAGCAACGCGGTCACGACACCAGCGTCACGGATGATCGTCCAGTCGGGCGCCCCTTGAACAGAGGAGTATTTGAAAGCTGCAAGAACCAGCAGCGGCAGGAAAACGATCGCCTCGGCGACGATGAACAACCCTAGCCCTAAGTATTGCATGCCCCGAGAGGTATTCGATTGTGCCCAGCGGTCGGCGATCACCGAGACAACCATGAACAGGCCAAGCACGACCAGCCATCCCATGCCTCCGGTGCTGAGGATCTTCACCGCGAGATTCACCGACCAGGCTGAGTTCAGCAGAATCGCTTCCAGCGCGGCGAATACAAGAATCGCGCCTGCAAGGTGCAGGTAAGTTTTGCGGATGAAGCCGGCGCGAACGCTCGCTTCAGACTGAGCCACTACGTAGGGATTTCCATATCCTGTGTCCATGATTTCGATATTTTATTTAAGGTTTTTGTGGATCGAATTTTCCTGCATCGGCAGGTGACCTCTCTTTATTACGCTAGAATCTAACGGCTGGTTGCTCCTAATCAAGCAGAACCGGAGGCCGCGTATCCACCTAATAATTAGTAAATTACAACAATGCGAGGTGTCCCCGCAACGGCCTTCTAAGCCGTAGACGCAAAACGGCGGGAAGGACGTCGAGGGGTTCGATTCCTCCACCTTGTTCCATACTCATTTCAGAACGCTTCCGTAGCTCAATGGACTAGAGCGCTGGGCTTCGGACCCAGAGGTTGTGGGTTCGAATCCTACCGGGAGTTTCTACATCGATCACTTGATGATTCAGCATCGATTATTTGCCATTGCTCCAACCAGTACCAAATGAGAAATGCAAAATCTCGAATGATAAATCCAAATGCCCACGTAGCCCAACAGCAGAGGCGCCGGTCTCAGAATCCGGAGGTTGGGGGTGCAACTCCCTCCGTGGGTACCATTTTCCAAAACAACCGATCCGTAGCTCAGTTAGCGAGAGCACGTGCCTTATAAGCGCGAGGTCGCGGGTGCGACTCCCGCCGGATCAACCAATGGTCGCGTGGCCCAACAGTAGAGGCATCCGGCTTAAAACCGGAGAGATGTAGGTGCAACTCCTACCGCGACTACCATTGGAACTCTAACCGGACAAGCGAGCCGGGATCGCCTGCTAAGCGAATCGTTCCGCAACTGCGAGAATGAGGTGCAAGCCCTCAGAGTTCCTCCATTTTTTAAAATACAAATGTCCCTGTCGTCTAATAGTCAGGATATCAGACTCTCAATCTGAAGATCCGGGTGCAACTCCCGGCGGGGATACCAATTCCATTCACCGAACGGTCCGTAGCTCAATAGTAGAGCAGCCGCCTCTTAAGCGGAAGGTTGTAGGTGCAAGTCCTACCGGGCCGACCAATTTTATTTCTCATTTAGGATCTAGTATTGTCATCTGGCACTGGCGTCTCTGGTAGAGCGGATCATGGAAAAGATGATCACACAGATCTCATCAGCTTCCTTGTGAAGCTCGGCACAACGTTCTTCGGGTAGCAAACCACCTTCGACAATCAATTCGATCCAGAATCCAGATTCATCTGCCTCCTCGAGGACGATTCCTAGCTTGGCAACAAACTCAGCAGTCGTTCTCCCCCGACACGCAGCTCGATAGTTCGCTCCCACCGAGGTTCCACAGCGCAGCAGCTGGTTGCCCAGCACTCGCCTTGTCAGTCTTGGGCAGACTATCCACTAGGTTCCTCACCCGAAGGGCAAACCGCTTCGTCCTAGTTTTCATTGCCTCTTCATCCATCATCCAAATGATAGAGGATAAATCGAAAATGCTAGATGTTATTTCCGGGTCGTCTAATAGTTAAGATGCTTGGCTTTGACCCAAGAGATCATGGTGCGATCCCATGCCCGGAAGCCAATTTTTCATATTCCAAAATGTTCGGGTAGTGAAGAAGGAGTTACTTCGTTTACCACGACGTTGTCGCTGGTTCGACTCCAGCCCGCGCGACCTTTTCCGCGCGGTAGCTCAGCGGTAGAGCACGTACTACACTCCTTCTACTAATTCTCCCGAACACCTTTTTCTAATACGAGAATCCCGGGTCGTCCAACAGTGAGGATATCTGACTCTGAATCAGAAGACGGCGGTGCAAATCCGCCCCCGGGTGCCAATTTGATCTGGGGCAGCGAGAACAGGGCTACTTCGCCTGCGATATAGGCTACCAACCGCCATAAAACCCGATGCTCACTGGCAAGGCATCAAAGTGAGGAGCGGATTCGACTTCCGCAGCACCCCCTGTTCGCCATTCTCCCCAAAACCCATCTTCCGGGCAGTGAGGCCGGAGTTACTTCGCTCTAAACGAAACACCTGCTCTAGCCACTTCCCTCCCGGATCCCGATCACACTAACAACACAACCAATGAAAGGAGGCATCACCTTACGATGAAATTTAACGCACTATTAAAAAAGAAAACACAGCGCAAGACGCAGAACCTCGCAGGCGGACAAGCACACGGCGAGAGCGAAAAACTCGAGCTCGTGTCGATCATGCTGACGAGCTTCCTAGAGGACAAGTTCTACCGCTCGGGCGATGCCACCGTGAAGCGAATGCGCACGTTGGTCAACCAGATCACCGACAAGGAGTTCGTCGCAAAGGCGGCGATCTACGCGCGCAACGAGGCAGGGATGCGCTCAGTGTCCCACCTAGTTGCCAGCGACCTCGCCCACCAGGTGAAAGGCGTCGACTGGACGAAGCGCTTCTTTGACAAGGTCGTGCGCCGCCCGGATGACGTGCTAGAGATCCTAGCGTGCTACATGACCCTGTACGGCAAGCCCTTACCGAACTCCCTCAAGAAGGGACTTGGCGCAGCGCTCAGCCGCTTCGATGCCTACCAACTCGCGAAATACCGACGCGGTAGCTGCGAACTGAAACTGGTCGACGCGGTGAACCTAGTTCACCCGCCGCACAGTGAAGCACTGGGTGCCCTGGTCGACGGAACGCTCGCACCGGCGGAAACTTGGGAGACCAAGCTCACGCAGGCAGGTCAGGGTGACGACCTACTCGAGGTGCAGAAGCGCCAGCAGAAGGCAGCCGTTTGGACAGAGCTGATCCGCTCGCGCAAGCTCGGCTACTTCGCCCTGCTGCGTAACCTGCGCAACATCCTCGAGCAGGCACCCGAGGTCACCGATGAGGCGCTGGAGATGCTGGTGGATCGACGACTGATCGACAGATCGCTCGTGATGCCATTCCGCTTCCGCACCGCCATCGACGCCATCGAGAAGTCCCAGCTGAAGGGGAGCCAGAAGGCGATCCGCGCACTTAGTGAGGCAGTCGACACGGCGCTGGCAAACGTGCCGCGATTCGAAGGCCGCACGCTCGTCGCCATGGATTGTTCCGGTTCGATGCTCGGTCGCCCGATGAAGGTCGGTTCGCTATTCGCATCCGTCCTCTACAAGGCGAACGACGCCGACCTCATGCTGTTCAGCGGAGATGCCAAGTACGCGACGTTCAACAAGGATGATGCGACACTGACGCTTGCTAGCCGCATCGAGGACAAGGCGGAGTGGAGTGGAACCAACTTCCACGCCGTTTTCCAACGAGCCCAGGCGGGATACGATCGCATCGTCATCCTGTCGGACATGCAGGCGTGGATGGGTCACTGGACGCCAAAGCAGGAGTTCGAGAAGTTTGTAAAGCGCAACGGCAAACGCCCGCGCGTCTACAGCTTCGACCTCGCCGGCTACGGCACGCTCCAGTTCCCAGAGCGCGAAGTCTATTGTCTGGCCGGATTCTCCGACAAGACGATGGAGACCATGAAGTTCCTCGAAGAGGACAAACGAGCTCTGCTCAGCCAGATCGATTCCGTTGACCTGTAGGCATCGAACACGGTTGAACGAAGAGAGGTGATGTCGGGGCAGAAGGTGATTCAAGTGCGCTTCCGCCCCGGCGACTCCCCTACCCTTCTCCCAGATTTCTAGTGAGTGAGAAAGAGAAAGCAAATGCATGTGGCGGCCGGCAACCGGGCCGGTCGCCACACAGTGTTAATCGCCGGGCACGGCCGTATCACGGAGTTGTACTCCGTGGGCTGCCACTCAAACACACTGACCACCTTCCAACCTGAGCGAAGATTCATCGATGTTAGAAGGTCTTGGCTGCGATAGCAGCCTCCCACGGAGTGCAACTCCGTGCTACGTCGGCGACGCCGCCGGCTCAACCCAATTTCCAGTAGTGGCCGTGAAGTTACTTCGTAACCACAACGCTCCTACAGTAGCAATTCTCGAGCGATCGAAATAGCGACTATCCGGACAGCAGCGATCACCTCCGTTCTGGCACAACGCGGGTGCGCCTTGGCTAAGTCTTATGAGTAAATCGGGGCTCACCACAAGTTGCTCGATGAAGGTCAGGCTGGCGGCCTGCCGCTGCGCTGCATCCGCAAGGAAGAAGCTCTAGGCGAACCCTGAACAGCGGCCGGCTCGCAAGAGCCGACCACAAAGAACGAACACCACCCAGGAATCACTTTCCCACTTTCCCACTTCGAAAAATGACAACCCTACACAAAAACATCGTCCTCGTCCTGAACCGTAACTGGCAAGCGATCAACATCACCACGCCCGCGCTGGCTTTCTGCCAGATGTCTACCGACGTCGCAACAGGTCTCGACATCCAGGGCTTGGACTACATGGTCCCTACCAAGTGGCAAGACTGGCTCAAACTGCCTGTCCGCGATGAGGATCATTCGATCGGCACTGCCAACGGCGCCCTGCGCGTCCCAACGGTGATCGTGCTGGCGAACTTCTCCCGTGTGCCAGTGGCACGGCCATCCTTGAACGCGCGCAACCTCTACGCTCGTGATGGCGGACGCTGCCAGTACACCGGCCAGCCGCTCGCCCCAGGCGAAGGCAACGTCGACCACGTCGTCCCCCGCTCGCGTGGCGGCGACACCAGCTGGGAAAACTGCGTGCTCGCATCGCGCAAGGTCAACAGCAAGAAGGCCGACAAGACGCCCGCCGAAGCCGGCCTGAAGCTGATCACCCAGCCGAAGGAACCACGCCATCTGCCAGTGACCTACTACCTGAATAACTCACACGGCATCGACGACTGGAATATCTTCCTCAACCACCTCAGCAACAAAAACAGCTGAGGTCAGCAAAGGATCCGTTTCAGACTCCGAGGAACATCGACCCTTCGGTCAGCCCGATCACTCCCCGGCACTAGCACAGATCGCTAGCGCCGGGTGAGGCGTGAATTCATTCACCGCAAGCTCACTGCGCATTCCACGCCGACACCCATGACCACACGAAAGGGCGAAAACCAACCATGAATCCTTTTATTACACTATTCATTATCACCACTGGAGTTCTCGCCATCGCGGCGATCATTGGCAGGAGCTTTGGACTCCGCTTGCGATGCACCGCAACCGTCTGGGAATACCAGACCGCACTCCACCTTCATTGCGGCCGACTCGTCGGGCGCCTAGACGCCGGCAGGCACAGCTTCTGGGGGATCGGACACGACATTTTGAAATTCAACACCCGACCTGAGCAGATCGCTGTCGATGGCGACGGGCTACTAACCGCCGACCAGACGATGATCAATGTGACTGCCGTATTGAGCTATCGCATCACCGATGTCGAGCGGATGTATCACTTCACTGACGATCCATTCCCAACCTTGGAGACGGCAGTGCACCTCGCACTTTTCAAAGTGGTGGGTTCCGAGACGATCTGCGATTTCCTAGTCAACCGCTCGAACTACGCAGCTAGGCTTGCCGCCAGTATCGCGCCAATGGCCGACGTCATCGGAGTTTGCATCGATCAACTGGAAATCCGAGATATCGGGCTTCCTCGAGATCTAGAAAATGCCTACAATGATGCTTTACTCGCCAAGATTGAGGCGAGAACAAGGCTCGAAAGGGCACGCGGCGAGGTGGCCTCACTACGAACCATGGCAAATTCCTCGCACGTTCTTCAGGACAACCCCGCCCTGCTCCAGATGCGCTACCTGCAGACGCTGGAGCAGATCTCAGCAGGCACTCATGGCAACACCATCGTTCTCGGCAAGCCCGAGGATATGCACCTGAGCCAGTTAAAGAAGAGCTAGAAGGAGGGCAAATATTTTGGGCCTGCCCTTCACACATGGCCAGAACCAAAGGGAACAAGTTGGGCACTCCAGCCCGGTTCGTCCCCAACGTGCGAACAAGCTGGGCGTGAACGGGCAGGAGTGCCCGTTCTGCGCCCAGCCTTCCGAGCAGACAAGAGCGTCCACCTTCCAATCAAGAATTCCCACAATCCAATGCACGAATCTAATTTCCAATGCCGGAGGAGACTCCGGTCGAACCTAACCAAGCTACACTTTTTCTCGATCGTCAGCGGCGCACTCTTGCTCGCGCCAATCCTAGTCCCGTTCTTCCAAGACTACGGTCTAAACCTCACCCAAATCCTCTGGCTCCAGGCTTGTTTCGGCCTCGCAGTTGCAGCACTCGAAGTTCCATCTGGTTACTTCTCTGATACGATCGGACGCAAACCCGCGCTCGTTGTCGGAGCGTTCGGAATCACTCTCGGCTTCAGCGTCTTCTCGATCGCCTCGGGATTCTGGACATTACTGCTCGGTGAACTCGTCCTTGCCGTCGGCTGGAGTTTCATCTCGGGGACGAATTCGGCGCTCCTCTATGACACGCTCGTCGAGCTTGGGGAGGAGGAGAATTACGCAAAGGTCTTCGGACGCCACCGCAGCTCGGCGAACTTCTCAGAGGCGGGCGCCAGTATCCTGGGTGCCGCCATCGCGGTTGCCAGCATCCGCCTCCCGGCGCTCGTCCAGATAGGACTGTACTCGTTGAGCATCCCCATCGCCCTCAGCCTGGTCGAACCGGCACGGCAACGTTTTACCAATAGCGCCGGACCGCTCGCTGGGATCCGAGAGATCGCGCTGGAGGCAGTCGCCCTCAAACGAGAGGTTCGACTTCTCATCGTGCTATCAGGCATCGTCGGCACAGCGACGCTGGCCATGGCCTGGCTGAGTCAGCCGTGGCTGAACTTCGCCGGGGTGCCGCTGGTGAGCTTCGGCCTGATCTGGGCGGCGCTACGGATCACCGTTGGCATCAGCGCGCTCTGCGCCTCCCGGATCCAGAAGCGACTTGGATTCAACGGCAGCGTCACGTTGATCCTTGCCATTCTAACCACCGGCTTTGCGCTTTGCGCGTGGAAGCAGGCCTGGTGGCTAGTGCCAGCAATCGCCACGTTCACCGTCGTCCGGGGCCTCGCCATGGTCATCTTCTCGGAGGCGATCAACCAGCACACCGGATCAGATAGACGCGCCACCGTGCTGTCGCTCGAAAGTCTGCTGTGCCGGCTAATTTTCGCACCACTGGCACCACTCATCGGCTGGATCGCAGACGCCTATAGCCTAGGCACCGCCATCGGGCTGTCGGGGCTCTTCTTCGCCCTTACCACGACACTGACGTTCAGACGCCTAATCGCACCACGACGCCGCAACATACTAACAGAACTACCAATCAGACCATAACAAAAATGAACACAGAAATCACTAAACGCTTGGGAGAACTCGAGGCCGAGCGTGGAATCCGCATCCTCTACGCCTGCGAATCCGGCAGCCGCGCCTGGGGATTCGCATCACCCGACAGCGACTACGACGTGCGCTTTATCTACGCGCACGATCCCGAATGGTACATGAGTATCCACAGTCGCGACGAGACGATCGACCTAGAGCTTGAGGGCTTGCTCGACTTTTCAGGATGGGACTTGCGTAAGGCTCTCCGCCTCTTCGCAAAATCGAACGGAGCGCTGCTTGAATGGCTGCACTCACCGATCGTCTACCGCGAGGACACGCAACTGATCGAACTGTGGCGATCGCTCGTGCCCGACATAGTTGGCCCCAAGGCTCTCGCCTGCCACTACCTCGGCCAGTGCAAGCGCATCTGGCATGGCAGCTTGCAGGCGGACGAGGTTCGAGCGAAGCACTACCTCTATGCGCTTCGATCGCTACTCGCCGCTAAGTGGGTGCTCGAGCGTCGCGGCATCCCGGTGGTGGAATTCGCCCGCCTGATTGCAGGAAACGATCTGCCGTCGACAGTTGCAGACGCCCTCGAAGGACTGGTGAATGCAAAGGAGCAGGGTTGCGAAGGATTGCTGCTCCGACAGGATCGGGTTCTGCATCCATTCATCGATCTCCAGCTCGAAGCCCTCGATGCAGTTGCAAGGCAAATGATCGGCTCGGTGCCAGACACAGAATTGATCGACGCCTTCCTGCGCCATGCGATCAAACACCACTCACATACGCCACGCTCCATGCGACTAGCAGGCGCCTAGAAAAAAACTAAGGCGGTGCGGGGAAAGTCCCCGCGCGGCCCTATTTCTGCATCGCCATCTCGAGCGCGTCATCGGCGGCTTGCTTCGCCTCGCGGGCAGCGTTCACCGCTGCTTCCGCCATCTTGAACGCCTCGCCTGCGGCCTTCGCCGCCTGCTTCAGTTCAGACAGGTCCGTGAGTGAAAATCTGCCAGTGCCGACATTAGTGAGCAAGGGACGTAGATCGGCAACCGGGATCGCGTAGCTCTTCACCCGCCCACCACGTGCGATGTTCACACCAACCACTTTGCCGTCGAGATTCACCACGGGGCCACCACACTCCGACGGTTCCAGTGTGAGATCCGTCTGCATCGCAGAGGCATAGCCCTCACGGTTGTCGCTCAATTCGCCACCCATCTGATTCATGCGGTCGATCCGAGTGTTCCTCGGCGCCTGACGCCCACCGTTCAACTGGTCGAGCATCTCACGACTCTCGAGCTTGGCGACTAGGTTCTTCTCGTCCTCGCCGCGCCTCACTTTAAACTTCAATTCCTCCCCTGGCCGACGACCTGAGATCAAGCGGTGGAGTTCGTAGCGGGAAGTGATTTCCGTGTCGTCGATCTCGAGGACAATATCACCTATCTTCAATCCAGCCTTCGCCGCCGGGGTTCCCTCGTGCACTTGCTCGAGGCGAACACCCTCAGCCGTGCCGACCGGTTGAACACCGAGAAAGCCCTGTTTCTTCTTAGAGAGAGTCCGCGGTGCCACACTCGCGACACCAATCGCAATCGCATCTTCCCCGATCCCCGGGGCGGCTAGAAATGTTCCCGGTTCAATGTCTCCGTCTGCGGCCCAGTCGGCTACCGCAAGGCCATCTGCGCCCACTTTGACCAGCGCAAGATCGAGGGGTTCGTAGATGTCGACCACTTTGGCCACGACTCGAACACCACCGGGAAAAATGCAGCGGAGATTCTTGCCCACCACCTCACTGGCTTTCGTGATCACATAACCACCGGAATCGACAACGGTGCCAAGGGCCAAAGGCTCGCGGTCGGCCACTAGCGCGACCGTACTCAAGCGAGCCTCGGTGATGACAGGTCGGTATTCGAAAAGGATACTGCGGTGCTCCTTCTCGTTCTTGCCGACCTTACGATCCTTAAGCCGACGCTGGAATAATTCCATGAATCCCTTCATCGCCTCGCCGGCGTCTGGCAATTTTTCATCATCGACAGCGATCGACTGACCGGGTAGACGCATGAGCTCCTGCTTGACGCGCATTTCCTCGAGGAAACGTCGTGCTTGATCCGTCGCCTCCGCGCCCTTCTGCGGCTCTATCAGTGCGTTGAATTCTTCGATGTCGAGCTGTAGCTTTCCGCCATTTTCCATGGCGCGACGCACGAGTTCCTGGAACGCTTCGCTATTCTGCGTCAGATCTTCACACAACTGCTCGGCGAGCGGTTTGGCCTTCTGATTGGCATCGGCAGGTGCACCAGTCGCTGGGGCAATCAGAGCCATCGCCAGACCTAGCGGCACGCAGCAATGAAGTAGCTTCTTAGTAATGTTATTTTTCATCTGAATCTCCTTTTTGTATGGGCTTCTGGTCTGTTGGATCTACTGTCCCCTGCCGAGAACGACCTCTAGCTCGAGTTCATTTTCATCGCGCCGCAGGAGCAGCTTCACTTGATCTCCGGGCTTGCGCACCCCGATGTTCGCCGCCATCTGCGCTCCGCTGCCTATCTTCTCGCCGTTGATCTCCAAGACCACATCCCCAGCCTTGATGCCTGCCTTCTGCGCAGCAGAACCCTCGACAACATCGTAGACCTCAGCGCTTTCGGCGTCACGGACTAGGTTCACACCTAGGGAGGGTCTCGGTGCGGCCTCCGACTCCTTGCGTGGCTCGCGTTCCATGTTCCAGAGCTTGCCAAGCCGTCCGAGTTTGACATCGAATTCCAAATTTTCATCTCCCCGCTCGACAGCGATCTTCACTGTCTGCCCAGCTTTCAGTTGCTCCAACACCACCTTCATCTGATCGTAGTCGGACACCGTTTTCTTGCCGATCCTTCGGATGATGTCGCCAACCTCGATCCCGGCATCGCCTGCCGGTGACTGATCGCTCAAGCCGGACACCTTTATCCCATCCTCGTGGCTCCGATCCAGCTGGACCCCGATCGCCGGGCGGTCTGGATCGATCTCACCAGTCATCACCCGCTGGTTGCCCCACAGCCTTCCACCGAGCAGGTCATCCCAGTCGTTCGTGTAAGCTTCCATCGGGACATGTCGGTTCTCGCTGAGCTGGCCACCGATCGACGAGTGGATGCCGATCAGTTTTCCATCGAGGTCGAACAGCGGACCACCGGAGTCGCCGCCGACCAGGGTGCAGTCGGTTCCTAACATTCCCATAAAAGATTTCGTCCAGACCCGCCCGAGGCGAACCGGCGGGGTGCGGTTGGGATCGTAGCCACCCGGGTGCCCCATCGCCACGCACCACTCGCCGAGATCGAGGTCGGCAGGGTCGCCCATCTCGACATACGGCCAATCACCCTCGTCCGTGATCTTTGCCATCCCAGCATCACGCGAGCTGTTCGCGCCGAGCGAGATCGCATTCACCGTCCTGCCATCGGGAAAGGTGACAATCAGCTCCCGACCGGCTGCGGCGGTCACGTGTGCCGCCGTCAAAATCAGCCCGTCCTTGTTGACGATCACCCCACTGCCGGAGGCGGGCGCCCGCACCCCTTCGATCGCGATGGTCGCCCCGACGTTGTTGCGGACGACGGCTTTCACCATCTTCTCGCGCTCCTTGAGAAGTCGAATCGTAGAATCTTGAGCTTGGAGCGAACTGCAGCCGATCGCAGCTAACCCGAGGGACAACAGCAGGGAAAATAGGGATTTTTTCGTCATCTTGATTGTAATTATACTTTAAAAGCGACGCCGATGCCTGAATTTGTTCAAGCGGGGCGGGTACCTGGTTCTCTCCGGATACGCCCCGCGATCAGCCAAAGGACGAAAGGAATCGCCAAACTGAGCCCGAGCGCCCAGGCGGGGCTCTCCCGGCCCATTGCCCCGATCCCAGCAAAAACAAAGCCAACGGGGATCGATCCGCAAGCGAGGGCGATCACAAATTTACGCAGAGGCATGCGCGCGAGGCCAGCGAGGCAGGAGATCACTTCCGGTAACAGAGGCAGGCAGCGTGACAACGCGACGATCCAACCGCCCGACCGTGCAAACAGATGCTCGCCCTTCTCAAGGTCCTTGGCACCGGCGAGTTTGAGCGCAATGCCGTGCCCGCATCCACGACACAACCCGTAGGCGATGAGCCCCGCAATGAACGAGCCCGAGGCACTAACAAAACCACCAAATAGCGGCCCGTATACAAAACCGAGCGCCGACATCACCACCGTGCCCGGGATCGGAAGCAGCAGATCAGCTACCAGCAGCAGGATCCCAACCAACCAACCGAGTGCCCGGTTCTCCTGCAGCCAGGTGATCATCGCCGCCTTGCTGAACAATTGCGCGAAGGCCTCGTCCCAGATCAGGAATGGGATCATCAGCAAGATTGCTAGGCCGATCGAAATCCAGAGAAATCTCATCGCTGCCCCCCGTTGATTCGATCCTTGATGCTGAGAGCGATGTCCGACATGGTTCATGGAAATAACCCTCCTTCCCCACAGACGCAAATAGATGTCAAAGCCAAGCCCAGAACCAATCGACCCGGCAGAACTCGTAGAGATCGCTCAGGCGACCATGCGCGAGGCGAAGTTTCCCCAGCTCGCAACCTCAGAAGGCGATCAGCCCCGACTGCGCCCCGTCTCTCCGGTTCGCACCGATGGATTCACCGTCTACATCGCCAATCTGCGCGGTTACAAGAAGACGGCGCAGATCGCTGAGAACCCGAAGGTCGAACTCTGCTACTTCGCCCCGAGCCATGATCAGGTGCGCATCACGGGCCATGCGAACGTCGTCACCGATGCGGATCTCATCGCGGACATCTGGCAGGAAACGCCGCTTTTGCAGCAGTATCTCGGATCAGCTGACAACCCGGAGATGATCATCTACAAGGTGGTTCCAAACGAGGTCTTGTTCATGCGCGAGTGGGCGATCAAATACCACGAAGTGCCGTTCGGGTAGAGGCCGCGCGACAGATCCGAGGTTTAAACTGAGAGTTAGAGATGGAGCGTCTCTGTCGCCCATTGGAGTTGACCTAAGCAATGCTTTCGGGGCGTCGCGCGTCTGATCCCCTAACTAGATAGAGCTCGTCCCAAAATCGGGATTTTCGTTTCTGCTCAGCCAAGCGATGAACAGCGGACGATTTTTCGGTAACTCTTCTCTCAGTTCTTCCCCGCATCGGCGGTTTTTTGGGATTGTCTGCCTTCTTTTTCTACCAGTTCTGCTCGCGTTTGCACAGCTCCGCTCCCGGGGTCCCACCGCGCGTTCTCCTAGCCTGCTTCAGGCGGCTCTCGCCTTCGGGTTGCTCTGCTTTGTTTGATCAACCTCCTCTTGCTGTAGGCGGGCTAGCACCCAGAGGTTGTGACTCAGCACCGCCCAACCGACCTGCCTCCCGCGGTTGTCGATCCCTTTCACGCGTGTCGGGTCTCCGATGAACACGCGACTCAGGATGCTGATGCGTGCCTCGGTGCTCGCGCGGCGCTTGAGCCCCTCGCGCATCCCGGGTTCTTTCTCCAGGCGTGCGGCCAGCTCTCCCACTGCCCGTGGGCAGAGGCCGCTGCGGATGCCTCTGGCGTCGAGTTCGATCTTGTTCTTCTCACTCGCCGTGCCGCGGTCGCCCCATACGCTCTCCACTTGCAGCCCCTGCTCGTCTACCAGGCGCACCATTGCTGGCAGGACGTGCTTGGCGTCGCTGATCTGCTCGGCCTCGAGTTGGTAGTCGACGATGTAGCCCTCGCGTGTTTCGCCGAGCCACAGCTTGTTGCCGAACTCGACCTCGTCCCCGCTCTTGCCTCGCACTAACACTTGCACATCCGGGTCGTAGAGGCTGAGGATCTTCTTGCCGTTCGGGAGCTTGCGCCCGCCGATGATACGCTCGTGCGCCTGGTTGATGGCGTCGGGGAGCTGGACCAGGACGCCTTCGAGCTGGGCGCTTATCTGCTTTACCTGCCCGGGTTTGAGCGCTGTCTCGGGGTGCCGGGCGAGCAGGATCTCGAGGTGTCTCTGCGCGTGGTCGCCGACCCGACGGGCGAGTTTTTTCATCTCGAGCAGCACGGCTTTACGGTGTTTCTGGCCTTCTCGGGAGCGGCGTTTGGCGGTCATCTTCATGCATAGTGTGTTCATGTCGCGCACGAAGTCGAGCGGCTCCTGGGGCAT
>JBLHKE010000109.1:0-14179 GCA_047619485.1 Verrucomicrobiales bacterium
GCCGGGAGTTGAGCTGGTTCGTACCTGAGACCCAGCGCGCGCGGAAACTGATCTGGTAGGTCTTACTGGAGTTGATCGTGACGAAGCTGGCACCTGACTTGAGCGTGGTCTCGGCGGAGTTGTGCATGTGCTCGGTGGAGCCGGAGGCAGAGACGTGGAGCACCTTGTTGCCGGGCGCATCGGGATCGTCGATCACCTCGAAGTGGCGGTGGGTTCCACGCATGCGCCAGAAATTGGCATTGCCAGAACTGAAGTCGCCATTCTGGATCAGCTCGCGCGCCGAACCGGTGCCCGGATCCTCGATCACGCTGACGTCATCGATGAGCAGCTCGCCCTCATCCAACAATCCGAAGATGAACTCGTGATAGTTCCCCGGATCGCTCTGGCCGTTGATCGCGCGGGCGGTGCGCGTGTAGTTGTTCCAGCTGCCGCGCTGCGTCTCCTCGCTGGCCGACCAGGCGTCTCCAATGCTATTGTCCGCGTCCGGGTCGCGTAGTTCGAGGCTCGAGGCGCCACCGTCGGCATTCCCGGGCCAGCGCCCGCCGTCGGAGTAGCGTACCTCGTCCACGGGATTGCTGTTGGCATCGACGAGCCGCAGCCGTTCCCCGGAGCGCGACAGGCCGCCGCTGAATTGGCCGATCACATCGGCCGCTGGATGTTTCGCCGAAAGTGCCGCAGCATCTCTGGCGACGACCAGGTATCCGCCTGGGGAAAGGCTTGCCCCAGCAGGAAAATCGAAGGCGACGCCATCGCTGAAGCTCCAGCCGCCGAGCTCGATGCTGCGGTCTGCGCTACGATTATGGAGCTCGATCCAGGTCTCTTCGGATGACCGGAAAGGCTCGCCCGGTATGAACGGAGATATCTCCTGTTGCGCGAGCAACTGCACGCCGAACACCATGTCGCTGCTGCCGGTCGATGACTGGTGGACCTCGACCGAAATCCTGTTAGTCCCCACCGCGAGTGCGCTGGCCGGAGCCGCAATCGATTGCACGGCCGCGTTGCCCACGCTGGGGGATGATAGCGTCTCAGGGCCGAAGGGGTTCGCGCCAAAATTGAAGCGCCCAAGCTCTGCCCCGTTGAGATAGAACACCGCGCCATCATCGATCTGGTGGGTGAGATTGAGCGAGTCGATCACGCCGAACTGCTGCGCGGTTATTTCGAACTCGGCCTCGAAATAATAGGTGACGGTACTCGACGTGTAGCTGCCGGCCAGATCCGTTGCTAGCGGCACCTCCAACGTACCGCTCTCGCGGCCGATGGGGCCTGCGCCAGAACTCCAGTTACCGCCCGTCGGGTGCGTTGTCGTTGCCCAGGCGGCAGGCAAGTTTTCGTTGGCGTCGTTGTAGCGCCAAGTCGCACCCCAGTCGAGCAGCATCACCGTATCGAACACCGCAGGCGTATCGGGTGATGCGGGCTGCGGCCGCGGGTGGTACATGATCTCGTTGATCACGATGTCGCTCTCGATGCTGAAGGTGTTCGCCGCACCGAATGTCTCCACATCCGGATAGAGCCAGCGCCCATCGAACTCCGCCGCCCGGCCGCGCAGCCGCCTAGTGACACGCCGCGCATCGATCAGCTTGCCCTCGGGCGAGTAGAGAAACAACCGATCGTTGTCGCCCGGCGCGAAACCCAAAGTGGACTGATCGATCTCGGCGAATCCGCCGGCCTCGACGATTCCGCTGGTGAAGGTCATCGTGCCACCCTCCGAAAAACCGAGGCTGTAGCCGGCCAAATTCACCGTAGAGCCGGAGATGTTGGTGAGCTCGAGGCGGAACCCGCCCGCTGCATCGTGGGCGGAGAACTCGTTGAAGACGAGGTTGTCGACCACGGCTCCGGGTTCGGCCGGCTCTTCGACGAGCATCGCACGAAGACCGAAGAGCACATCCGAACTGCCGAGCGAGACCTGGTGGACCTCGACAGAGATCCGGTTCGTCCCGACCACCAGCGATCCGGTCGAGACCCCGATCGGTGCGCTCGGGTTCGGGTCGGAACCATCGAGGCCGAGGGTCTCAGAGTTAGGCACCCCGGCGGGCATGTCGTCGCGGAAGACTTCGACACCGTTGACGTAGACCACGCCGCCGTCGTCGAACAAGTGCTCGATCTTCAGCTGCGTGAGGTTGGCGATCTGCGATTGGGTCAGGGTGAACTCGCGCTCGAAGTAATAGGTGATCACGTCCCGCACCGCCAGCTGCGTCCCGATTGCTATCGGTGGAGAATTTTCGAATCCGAGCGGGCCGGCTCCAGACAGCCAGTTGACCCCGATGGTGTGCGCGTCGTCCTCCCATCCCACTGCCTGAGCGTCGGTCTCGTTGTAGCGCCACACCGCATCCCAATCGAAGAGTCGGGTTTCGATCTCCACCGGCGGCGCACCGGCGAGCGGGAAATTGGCGGCGCCAGGCGTCCCGCCGATCTCGCGTGAGGCGACCCAGTTTGCCGGCCGGTTGTCGGCGGTTCCCTGGTCGCGTTTGGTGAGCGTTGCCCCGGAGCCATCCGCTCCCACCGGCCAGTCGCCGGAGTCGCCGTATGACAGGCTATTCATCGTTCGCCCGTCGCGGTTCTCGATGCGCACGATCTCACCACCATTGTTAAGTGAACCGACGAACGGGCCGAGCGCTCCTTTGCCGGCGAGTTTTGCATTGGCGGGATTGGCTGCCACCAGCAGGAAGCCGTGTCCATCGACCACCGTGCCCTCGGGGAAATCAAAATCGACCCCGCCGCGCAATCGCCAGCCGGAAACGTCGACATTGACCCCGTTCAGGTTGTGGAACTCAATCCACTCGGTGTCTGCTAAGTCGTCGGCCGGATTATAATGCAACTCGTTGAAGACGAGGATGCTGTCAGCAAAGGAATACGCTTTCTGCGGGAGGAGCAGCACAAAGGACGCCAGCGTGAAGATGGCGATCCGGGAAATGGAAGAGGCTAAGGGGATTTGCATGGGAATCCGAAGATAGTAGCGCGAAATTGTGCTTTTGGAAATACCCGGACAAGAGGATCCGGTCGCCGAGACTTGGCTAATGAACACGACTCCGCATGGTAGGCTATGAAAGGAAGTTCATTTCGAGCACCGGGCTGTCGGGCATAGCGAGGTAGGATGAAAAAGTTAGCGATGGTGGGTGGCTGCCTCTTGCCCTGCGGTAGCCTTGGGTTGAGCGCCTTGCAGTTCCGGAGTCGATCGACTGGAGGTGTGGACATTGAGAGGGCTTGTGCGCTACCACGTGCTGTTCGCGGTGCGGTTCTCGACCCGGAAGGTGAACATCGCCGCGATCGTCCTCAAGCCCGACGGCGAGTGGATGAAGCAGGTCGGGCGAAACCTGACCGACTGCGTGGACGGTTTCCCACGCGGGTGCCGGTACCTAATCCACGATCGGTCGACGCTGTTCACGAAAGAGTTCCTGTCGATCCTCGAAAGTGCCGGGGTGAAGTCGGTGCGCCTGCCTCCACGGTCTCCTAATCTGAACTCTTTCGCGAAAAGATTTGTACGATCGATCAAGTCGGAGTGATTGGAGCGGATGATACTGATTGGTGAGGGATCTCTGCGTAGAGCGACCGCTCAGTTCTGCGAGCACTATCACGGAGAGCGGAACCATCAGGGGCTGGAGAACGAGATCATCGACCCGGACTTCGGTTCGGGCGGTGAGGGTGAGGTGCGATGCCGCGAGCGGCTTGGAGGACTGCTGCGCTACTACCGGGATGCCGCATGAAATGTAGGCGATTCGAGTTTTCGGACACTACGCGATCGGAGCCATCCGGATCATCGCCTCACTCCAACTCCTTCACGAAGATATTCGCGAACTGCAGTGGGTTCCCGTGGTGCTGGAAGGCAAGCTTGCCTTGCGGCTTCACGCCGGGGAGCTGGGCCTCGTGCAGAACGACTTTCCCGTTCAAAACCACAGTGAGGCGGTCGCCCTTCACGGTGATGACGAAACGGTTCCACTTCCCGATCGGCTTGTCAGCAAAGACTCGTGGCGTCAGCGCGGCGCGGATCGGGAGCGGCTGGCTCCTGTCGGTGCGGATCCCGTAGACTTCGCCCGAACCGATCGGCCAGTTCCAGAGATTGACTTGCGTGCGCCCCTCTCCGCGCAGGAAGATCCCGCTGTCGACTTCGACGATTTCTACGGTCACTCCCTTCCTATCGGCGCCCACCTTTTGCAGGCCGTTCGGTAGGAGATCCGGCTGGTTGCGCTTGCCGCTGTCGCCGGTCCAGCGCCAGTCTGCCACCACCGTGAAATCCTTGTATTCCTTCTCGGTCCACAGGTCGCCGCTCTTGCCGTCGTAGTCCAGGATCCAACCATCTTTGGGCATCCAGTGTCCCACGTTTTTCTCTTCCTTCACAAATCCCTGCAGCGACTTCCCGTCGAAGAGCTGGGTGAACCCGAGACCGGCGAGCGCGTCGTCAGCCTTGCCCGCAGGCTGGTACCAGGCATCTTTCTGATCCTCGGCAAAGCTCAGCTCCGCGATGCGCATCTTGCGGACCCGGATCACGTCGCCATGCCCCGCAAAACAAATGTGTCCGCTGCGGCGTTTTGCGCCAGAGTGCTTCGCGTGCGACTTGTTCAGCTCATCCAGGTTGGCATCGGTGATGCAGACCCCGTTCAGCTCGACAGTCACGCGCGGTCCGCGGCAGGTAACGCGTTGGGAGTTCCACTCGCCCACCGGCTTGAGGTGGCCACGCAGGGCCGGCTCCAAGGTGTAAAGCGATCCATGGAACTGGTAGTCTTTAAGGTTCTTGTACTTGTCCGCGGTGTTGTCTAGGATCTGCAGTTCCATCCCCGTGGAGGATGGGTTCCCGTGCCCCGGGTAGTGGATTCCCAGGCCGTTGTTCGCGCCCGGAGTCAGCTGGAATTCAAACTCCAGAATGTAGTCCGCATACTTCTTATCGGTCATGAGGTTCGAGCACTTCGGCGTCGACTCGATCACGCCGTCCTTCACCAGATAACCATTCTTCTCGCGCTCCCCGGCCGCCCCGAAGTTCGTGAAGTCCTTGCCGTTGAAGAGTGTCTCCCAGCCCGCCTGGGCTGAAAGGGAGGAAGCGAAAAACAGAATTGCTAAAGTGCGCATGACCATGGGTTTGGTTTTGTGGGCGGACGAGAGGATCCGATCCTTTTCGCTGATTTAGTCTCGAATTCGACGGGAGGACAAGCCTGAACTGAGCTGGATGGGAGATTCCCGGGTCGCATCGACGGGCTCGATAGGCAGTCGGGGCAACCGAAGCGGTCGCCCTACAATTCGCCTCCGTCGCCTTATTTCGTTTTCTCCTGTGAAGGACTGATGCGGATGGTCCTATCGATTTTGGTCACGTTCCCCTGGCGATCTTTAATCGAAAGGGTGAGCATGCCTCCCGCGAGCTGTTTGATCGGCTTCGACAATTTCATTTCCCAAATGCCAGACGACTTCGATTTGAATTTCGACGCGAGATTTTCGTCGGCAGCGACTGAGTCGATCTCGAAGTCTGCCGTGACCGTAAAACTCTCCATGTCTAGGCCGGTGCCATAGTCGTGCATGCCGAGGAGGATGCGGTCGAATTTCGCGTTTTGTCCCGACTGCGGATGAGCCAGTGTTAGGGTTGGGCGTTGGTCATCGAGCGCCCAGCCGCGCGGCGCGGCGTCTGGCTGATTCGGGTCATACGTTAGATCGATCGGGCAACCGAGGTCGACCCAACGCACGAGGGTCAGCCGGTCTTCGTCGCTCAGCGGTTGGACCTTGCCTTCCTTCACCGCCTTGGCGGGCGGCATGATACTGCCGGTGTAGCCGACGTGCGAGCGCTCGTGGTTCTGGGGCGTCGCCTCAACTGGCTGGCCGTGGTGGTGCAGCGAGGTCGGATCGCCCGGCTCTTTCTCGTAGGGGAAATCATCGTTCTGCCAGCCATCAAGCCGGCGGCCAAAGATTTTCCAAATTAGGAGGCTGCGTCGCGACTGCATCTGGCGCACGTAGCGCGACGCCGCCAGCTTGGTCCAGCCATGGCGGTGGATGGGCTTGTGCCCCCACTTGCCCTTGGCGTCTGCGGCGAGCCGGGCGTAACTGGTGGGAAGCGAAAGGTCAAAACCGAGCCCGGCCGGATTGTGCGCTTTGACGATGCTGTCGTCGTCGAGCACCAGCTTGCCAGCCGGTTCATCGCGCTCCTTCGAATGACAGGCGACGCAACTGCGCGCGAAGATCGGTTTCACGTCGCGGAAGTATTCGACCGTCTGCACGCCCTTCTCGTAGCGGAGCCCCGACTTGCCGGCGGCATCCCACTTCCGCTTCGACTGGTCGTGCGCCTTGGTGGTGAGCAGTGGGGTCTTCTTCGTCAAGTCGAAGAGCTTGTAGTCAGGACGTGCCGCTGCGGTCAGCGAAAAGTCGGTCGGCGCTTGGCTATGGGCGTGGCAGCCGCCGCAGTCATTGCGGATCTCGCCGGGACGCAGCTGGTGCCAGCTCTGCGATGAGTTCAAGACCATGCCGTCCTTGTTGAGGGTTTGAAACGTCCAAGCCACGTCGGCGGGAATTTTCGCGAGGAAGCTGGTGTCGGGATTGCTGTCGGGGTCGAGCGGCTGCTTGTCTCCATCGAATTTCCGCACCGGAATTTCTCCCAGGATCCGCATGCGCTCGCGGCCATGGTTGTAGTATTGGCGGCCTCCCTTGGGGCGCGTTTCGCTCGTCGGTTCGAGCAGCAACAATCGGATCGCGTGAATCTCCTCGTTTTCGTAGAGCCCGGCGTCGGCTCCCTGCACCGACCAGTTGTGCGAGCTGTCATGGCCGCGGGCGCCGGTGCGGTCTTTCTCTTCGGCAAACGACGCGGTCACGCTTCCTTGCGCGACTCGGCCATAGGGATAGCTTTCGCGTTTGTAGAGGCTCGACGATCCGACCAGGCCGAACGGAGACCCTTCAGGCAGATGCGGCGAACGGGTGCCATCGTTTGCCAGCAGGGGGATGTGTCGCGGTTCGTCGACTCCATAGATGCGTTTGTAGGGCACCAGCGCCCGCGGCCACTGCTCGTGATAGTTCGGGTCGTTCTTGATAAGCAGCATCTGCGCCGGTTCGTCGATTGGCTGGCCCGCCTTGATGAGATAGAGGCCGCTGTCGAACGCCGGCGTGTGTTTGGTGTAACTATTGAGTGAGCCGGGCGAGTAGGCCGCGAGCACGTGGTTATCGGGCGCAGCCGCAGGATGGGTGAATTTGCCAACGCGCGGCGAGGCCTTGTCCGCCGGGTCAGATGGCGACGACGGCCAGTCGCCTTTGAGGACAAATGGCGTCAGCGAGTCGAGCCCGTAGGGGCTGAAGGGGAACTGGATGTAGATGCCGCGGCCGTCGGCGTGGCGGCTGTGACGGACGCGGGCGTTGCGCTGGTCCGGCTTGTAGCCGGGGCCAAACCCCGCGTAACCATCGGCTGGGCGAATTGGAAATCTCAGCAGGGTGCCGAAGCCGAAATTGTTCAGGTTGTAATACGATTCGACCACGATGTCTTCGTTGCTGAGCTGGGTCTGAAAGTGGAGCGAATCGGCGGTGCCGTTGCCGATTTCGAAGGCGCTCATGAGCGGGCCCCAGCGTGTGCCGTCGGGGTTGATCGACCAGACACCCCACAGGTGATGACTGCGCAGGCCCTGGGATTCGAGCGAACTGAACATCAGCCGGCCATCCTTGAGGATCACGGGGTGGAGTGCCATGCCGAGATTGAGATGGCCGATGCAGTCGATGTTGCGGCTGTTACCATCTTCGTCGATCGGGTGGTCGTCGATGGTGAAGAGTTGAAGTGCGAGAGCGTTCGGGGCGTAGCCGGGGTTCGTCGCCTTGAAGACGTTGCGGTCGCTGACGAACGCCACCCGCCCGCCGGGCAAGGGACAGGGGCCGAGGTTGTAAACGCCCCACGCTGGCAGCGGTGTTTTCGTCCAATCGGCCACCCCGGTATTGGGCGTGAACTTTTGTGAGGTGAGCTGCACGATCTTGCGCGTCTTGACGCTGACTTTGTAGATGTCCGAGCCCTTGTGCCCGAGGGCATCGTGCATCTTGGCGTAGTAGACCCACTGGCCGTCGAACGAAACCTGCGGATCGGCGATCGATTCCTTTTCGTTCACCGGGACGAGGACATCCTCCTTGCCGTCCGGGTAGAGGATCACCAGATCCGCCCCAGGCTCCATTGTACGCGGGTCGCCGACTTCGGCCCAGCGCGACTTGCCATCGGGCGAAGAGCGCGGGGCTCGCACGTAGACGATCGGGAAGTCGTACTTCACGGTGTCGTCGCTGCTGATGTGTGGCACATCCATCTTGAGCGGGCCAAGGAAGGGCCGTGGCTGTTTTTGTTGCGCGCTTGCGAGCGGCGCGCATAAGCCCAAACAAGCGAATACCAGGCCAATCGTGAGAACAACGAGAACTGTGGAGGGTTTGTTCATGGCGGAGGATGGAGGGGGTGAATCACTTGGTTCCCGGAGCGAAGTAGTCGTTGGTTCGGTAGGGATTTGCATTCTGGGGCGGCAGCAGATCGACCGGGCGCTCTCCGGTCACCAGTTCGAATGCGATTCCGATCGGCCAGCGGCGGTGCTCTCCTCCACGGTAGTAGTTGGTGGTAGCGGCCTGGCGGGAACTTCCTCCCCATGCTTCTCCCAAGGCGACGATTTCAATGCGATCGAAGGCTTTCTTCTTCGAGTTGTAGCGGAGGTTGCCGAGCCACCGGAGGTCGGCGCCGCACTTGCCGCTGTCTTGCGCGTCCTTGTCGGCTGGGCGTCCCTCTTCGAAGGTGGATCCTGTTTGCGTGTGCCCCACCAGTTTGAGATTGACCGTGTCCGCCTCGACCGTCTCGACAGTGAGAAGCAACTCGGCGCTGCGGACCTCGTCTATCGTTGACCGACGGGCGAGATCGCCCGCGTAGAACCGCAGCAGGCGGCGTTCCAGGGGAGCGGGGATCGCCACCCGCATTCCCGGGCGCGGATCCTTTGGGATAAGTGATCGCCACTCCTTCTCGAGGATCCACAACTTGTCGATGTGCGTGATGTATTGATTGCGGCCGTGACCGGATCCCGGTTCCGTTCCCGGCTGTCCTTCCACATGCCACAGCGCCCGGCGCCATCCTCCGCGAGGATGGTCTTCGAGATAGGTGAAGAGGACATTTGTAATCAAGACACCTGGCGGAGGTGTCAGAGGAATGCGCTTCGAGTCAGGGCCCGGTGTGGACTTCCCGATCTTCGGCTTGCGTTTCGATTCCGGAAGCGACGCGAAGTCGCCCACGACCGTCTGCAACCGTGTAACGGCGTTCTCGCTTTCGAGGGATCGGTACGAGTCGTGACCGAGCAGCTGACCACCAGCGGTCACATAGGTGAAGCCGTTGCCCTGCACCTCGAACGATTTCAGAAATGCCAGCTCGGCGGCGTCGCCCCGCAAATAGCCGTCGAGCACGACCGGGACGAAGTTGTCCTTGATGGCGGCGATTCGGGCATTCTTACCCTTGGCGTAGAAGGTCAACACGCGACCTGTGAAACATTGGTGTCACCCAGCGCCACACGGCTGGCCGTCAGCGGAGGTCCAGATCAGTAGCGGCTTGCCCTCCGCGGCGGCGCGTTCCCGCGCCGGTTGCAGGCGGGTCATCCAAGGGATTTCGTCGTACCAGGCGAATTCTCCCTTCTGCGGTTTGATGAGGCGTTGGAACTTCCGGAAATTCTCGGTGGAGAGGTGGTCCTGGGAGATGGACTTTACCGGGAGCAGAATAGGGGCCAGGGCAATGAGCAGAAGAATTCGCTTCATGAGGAGGTCTACGTCCACTCGAACGTTCGGTCTTTCAAGCTCGAACTCACCGGCTGGCTCGGTGATCACGCTATCTCCCGCGACCCCAATTCGGGACTGGATGATCGGTGCGAGAGGAGCCGGGGCGGAGAAGCAATTGGCGACGTTTTGATCACCGAGTTTATGGCGGACAACCGCGCGACGCTCGACGATGAGGACGGCAACTCGTCGGATTGGATCGAGCGGTTCAACACCGGCCCAGGGGCAGTCGATATCGCTGGCTGGTATCTCACCGACGACCCGCTCGAGTTCACCAAGTGGCAGTTCCCGTCGGTAACGCTCGCCCCGGTGAGCTTCCTGTTGGTGTTTGCATCGTCGAAGGATCGCGCCGTCGCTGGCGAGCAACTGCATGCGAATTTCGGACTCGGTTCGGCTGGCGACTACCTCGCGCTGATTGCTGCAGACGGGGCAACGGTGGTGTCCGAATTCGCGCCAACCTACCCGCAGCAGTTCGAGGACTTCTCCTACGGTCTCCAACAGACCGGCAACCGCACCGTGACTACCCATGTCTCCGCGGGCGACCCCTGCCGATGGCTGGTGCCAGAGTCGGAAATCGGGCAAAGTTGGACCGCGACTGCGTTCGACGACGCGAGTTAGACCGCGGCGGATACTGGCGTCGGTTACGAAAACGGCTCGGGCTATCAAGCGCTGTTCGGTGCGGGAGGGGACGCCGGTGGGACGATGTCTGGGGTGAACACCTCGATCTACATCCGCGTGCCGTTCTGTTTGGCGGACACGGCGGGCATCGCCGCGGTGACCCTGCGCATGAAGTACGACGACGGTTTCATCGCTTACCTGAACGGCGGGCGTATCGCCGACGGCAACGGCCCGGCGAGCCCCGTGTTCAACTCTTCATCGACCAGCGACAACCCCGACGGCAGCGCGACGCTGTTTGAAGATTTCGACATCACCGCCTTCGCTTCGCAGCTGGTCGCCGGAGACAACGTCCTCGCGATCCACGGTTTGAACGGTGATCTCGGTAGCTCGGACATGCTGATCATCCCCGAACTGGACATCGAGCGTGTGACGAACCCGTCGATCGGTGGCGAGGGTTACCTCGCGGTGCCGTCCCCGGGCACGTTCAACGGCGCTAACTTCGAGGGGTTTGTTTTCGACACGCAGTTCAGCATCGACCGCGGTTTCTTCGATGCGCCGATCAGCGTCGAGATCACCCCGCTCACCGAGGGCGCCACCATCCGCTACACCACCGACGGCAGCGACCCGACACAGGCCCGCGGGACGGTGTACGGCGGGCCATTGAACATCTCCTCGACGACCACACTGCGCGCTTTCGCTCACAAGACGGGATTGGTTTCGACCAACATCGACACCCAGACCTACCTGTTCCTCGACGACGTCATCCAGCAGCAGGCGAACGGCGCAGTGCCGCCGGGTTGGCCGGCGAACGACGCGATCAACGGGCAGGACATGAACTACGGGATGGATCCCGACATCGTCGGTGGCGTGCACACCGATGCGGAGGTGAAGGAGGCGTTGCGCGACGTGCCAACACTGTCGATCGTGACTCCGCTGGAGACCTCGTATCGGGGGGCAGCGGCATCTACGTCAACCCCGGCGGCGACGGCAGGAGCTGGGAGCGGCCGGCGTCGTTCGAGCTGATTCACGCCGACGGCAGCGAGGGATTCCATATCAACGGCGGACTCCGCATCCGCGGCGGATTCAGCCGGACGACCAGCAACCCGAAACACTCGTTCCGGCTGTTCTTCCGGCGCGAGTACGGCGAGACGAAGTTGCGCTATCCGCTGTTCGGCGACGAGGGTGTCAGCGAATTCGACAACGTCGATTTGCGCACCAGCCAGAACTACTCCTGAGCCTTCGGTGGCGACTCGCGCAACACGATGTTGCGCGACGTCTGGTCGCGCGACCTGCAGCGCTAAATGGGGCATGAGAGCACCCGCAGCCGCTACTACCACCTCTACCTCAACGGGCTTTACTGGGGCTCTACATGACCCAGGAGCGCGCCGAGGCCTCGTACGCCGAGTCGTACTTCGGTGACGACAAATCCGACTACGATGTCATCAAATCCTTCGGCGCGATCACCGATGGAAACCATGCGGCGCACAGCCGGCTTTGGGCCGAGACGACCAGCGGGCTCGACGACGACGCCGACTACTTCCGCGTGCAGGGCATGAGCCTGGAAGGCACACGCAATCCGGCGTTCGGGCGGCTGCTCGATGTCGACAACCTGATCGACTACATGATCATCACCTACCACACCGGCGACCGCGATGGCCCGGGCTCGCGCTTCACCGGATCGAACCCGAACAACTTCTACACCATCTCCAACCGCAACCAGCCCGACGGATTCAAGTACTTCGAGCACGATTCGGAACACTCGATGGGCACCGGAGACAACGACATGACCTTCCCGTTCGTTTCGAGCAGCGGGGAAACGCAGTTCAACCCGCATTGGCTCCACAAGCAGATCGTCTCCAACGACACCTACCGCAGGCGCTTCGCCGACGCCGTGCAGCGCCACCTGTTCAACGGCGGACAGCTGACTGCGGAAGTCGGCCTTGCCCGCATGGAGACGCGCACCGCACAGATGGACAAGGCGATCATCGCCGAGTCGGCGCGCTGGGGCGATTCGCGCCGGGGAACGCCGTTTACGCGAAACGACTGGCTCGGTGCTGTCAACGGGGTGCGCTCGTGGATCAACGGGCGGAACAACACCTTGATCGGACAGTTGCGAGCGCGCGGCTGGTTCCCCGACATCGACGCGCCGTCGCTCAATCGCCACGGCGGCGAGATCGCATCGAGCTTCAACGTGCTGTTCGCGGCGCCGAGCGGGACGGTTTATTTCACCACCGACGGCAGCGATCCACAGAACCCGAACGGCTCGATCGCTGCAGGCGCGCAGGTCGCCGATCCCGCCGGGACGCAGGTCACGGTGCTGTTGGATCAAGGCGCCGCCGTGCGCGCGTTGGTGCCGACCGGCGGCGCGCTCGGGGACAGTTGGCAGGAGCGCGGGTTCGACAACACGGGTTGGCAGTCGGGGACCACCGGTGTCGGCTATGACAACAACGCCGATTACATCCCGCTGATCGGAACCGACGTCGGTGCGGCGATGGAAGGCACCAACGGCACGGTTTACATCCGCGTGCCGTTCAACGTGGCAGACCCGGACGCGTTCACCAGCCTGACGCTGCGCATGAAATATGACGACGGCTTTGTCGCCTATCTGAACGGCACCCAAGTCACGGCGGCCAACGCGCCCGGCTCGCCGCCATGGAACGGCACGGCGCTCGGCAACCACGACGACGCGCTGGCGCAGCAGTTTATCGACTTCGACATTAGCGTGCATCTCGGCGTGCTCGAGGCCGGCAGCAATGTGTTGGCGATCCATGGCTTGAACACCGACACCGGCAGCTCCGACATGCTGATCGTGCCGCGGCTCGAGGGCGGTGTGCAATCGGGCGGCACCGCGGTGAACCTGCTCGCTGGCATCCAGACAGTGCGCACCCGCGCGCGTCAAGCTGGCGAGTGGTCGGCGCTGACCGAGGCGCGGTTCCTTGTCGATACCGAGGCCGCGGGCGGGTCGAATCTGGTCGTTTCAAAACTGATGTATCACGCAGCCACCCCGAGCGCTGGGGAGATCGCTACGGGATTTGATCAAAGCGGCGACTTCGACTACATCGAGTTCCTCAACCTCGGCGCGCTGCCGGTCGACTTGAGTGGCGTCGTTATTTCAGACGGTATCGAGTTCACGTTCGCCGAGGGGACGCTGGTGCAACCGGGGGAGCGAATTCTGATGGTCGAGGATCTGGCGGCATTCGAGTTCCGCTACGGCGCGGGCTTGCCGGTGGCGGGCCAGTTCGCGGGCGGCAATCTCGACAACGGTGGCGAACCCGTCGCGGTCGACGACGCAGGCGGCCTGACATTCATCGAATTTGAATACGACGATCTCGGTCCTTGGCCGGTCGCAGCCGACGGGCAGGGCTTTGCGCTCATGCTCGACTTGCCTGGAGCGCTTCCCGATCCCGCGCTGCCTGAGAGTTGGGTGACCAGCGCATCGATCGGCGGCAACCCCGGCAGCGAGGATGTCGGCTTCACGCTTGCCGCTTGGCGGGTCACAAATTTCACGCCCGCCGAGCTCGCCGATCCTTTAATCTCTGGCAATGATGCCGACCCGGACGGCGACCGTTTGAACAACTTCGGCGAGTTCGCACTGGTCTCGGATCCGCACAACGCCTCGCAGCGCGGCGATCTGCAGGTGCGATTCGTCGGAGGTTTCGTGGAGCTGAGTTTCCGGCGGGTCGTGTCCAGCGAGCTGTTCTCAACCGATCCCGAGTACTCGACCGACCTGGTCACCTGGATCGACACCACCCCGCCAATCGAGTCCGTGTCGAGTGTAACCGATGTCCCCAGCTCGACCGTGGAGACCTACCGCGTGGACCTACCGGTGGATAAA
>JBLHKE010000110.1:0-14154 GCA_047619485.1 Verrucomicrobiales bacterium
ACCAGCCGTTGCGCAACCAGCTGCGAGAATCGCCAAAGATCATGCTGTAGGAATCGAGGTGCGCCTTGACGTTGCTCGGGTGGCCAGGACGCCAGATGCCGAACGGGCTGATGCCAAATTTCACCCACGGCTTCTTGCGTTTGATCGAGCTGTAGAGCCCACCGACAAAGCTGTCGATGTTACTGCGCCGCCAGTCGTGGCGATCCTTCCCCCGCCCATAGCGCCGGTGGGTCGCCTCGTCTGGGAACTCCGGGGCCGGCCGCGCCGAGGAGTTTTTTGGATACGGGTAGAAATAGTCGTCGATGTGGATGCCATCGATGTCGTAGCGAGCGACCACGTCCATGATGACCTTGGCCGAATAGCTGCGCACCTCCGGCAGGCCAGGGTCGAGCCACACCTTGCCCTCGAAACGCCGGATCCAACTCGGGTTGCGTTTGGTGACATGGCCAGAGGACGCGGTGCGCTTGGCCGAGGCTAACGCGCGGAACGGGTTGAACCAGGCGTGCAACTCAAGGCCACGAGCGTGCGCCTCTTGCACCGCGAACTGTAGCGGATCGTAACCTGGCGACTGCCCCATCGTGCCAGTGAGCCAGTCGGCCCAAGGTTCGTAAGGCGACTTGTAGAGCGCGTCACATGCAGGGCGCACCTGCAGGATGATGGCGTTCATGTTGAGTGATTTCGCCTTGTCTAGAATCGTGATCAGCTCGGCCTTCTGGCGCGTTGCAGAAAGCCCGGCGCGCGATGGCCAGTCGATGTTGAAGACACTCGCCACCCAGGCGCCACGAAATTCGCGTGTCAGCGGCGGAGGCGTAACACTCGAATTGACGTAACCGGCACTGGCATCAGCGGAGGCTGACTGCTCGTCCGGACGGTCGCGATCACCGTAGGTCTGGGTATTTTTCGGGCGCCCGCGACTGACGGATTCCGGGGTCGCGCAGGAGGCGATCAGGCCAAATAGCAACGGTAGAATAAGAGAGACACGGGTCATGCGGCGAAATGTAGATGGCCGCGTATGCAATGCCAAGGAATGCTTGCCCTCAATCTTCCCACTCGTCCGGGTGGCCGAGTTGCTGGTGGGTCTTGCGGCGTTCTGCACGGTGGCCGATCTGGCGAACCTGTTTCGGCGAGAGCACATCCTTGCGACTCATCCACGGCGCCGGGCCGGTATCGCCGGCCATGATACTGCCGAGCGGCTCGATCTCGGCGACGATGTCCGCCAGGCCAAACTGCTGGATCTGCGCCTTCACTTGCTCGGCAGATTTGTAACCGATCGGCGACTCGGACAAGTCCGACTTGCCATAGAACCAGCGCACGTCGATCCCCTGCGTCGAGGCAGCAATCGATTCGGCGACGCGCACCTCGTCGAGCTCGCCAGTCTTCTTGTCTTTGAAAGGTTTCATGGTCGCGGTGCGCGACACGTTGCGCCCCGCTCCGTGCGGGCAGAATGACAGGTAGTCCTCGTTGTCTTTCCCTAACACCATCAGAATCGGGCTGGCCATGTTGAGCGGGATGAGGCCGAGCAGCGGGTTGCCAGCCTCGTCATTCCACGCCGGGGTCGCGCCCTTGCCATGCAAAAAATGGTCACCCCGCCGCCACACGAAGTTGTGCTCGTTGCCGAACTCGGTGATCACCGCGCCATCGAGTCGCTCTAGGAATCGCGCGTGGATGCTCTGGTGGTTCGCCTTCGTCCAACGCCCGATGTACTGTAGCGCCGCCCAATATTCTTCGCCAATCTCGGTATCGAAATCGAGCCACGCAGCTGCTTTCGGGATGCCTTTGGCGAGCTTGTTGGTGTGTTTCTCGGCGGCTTTTTGCCCGCGTTTGTAGAGCTGTGCGCCGAGGCCGCGCGAGCCGTGGTGGGTGACGAGCACGTGCGACTCGAACGGCACACCGTGCGCGCGCAGTTGTCCCGCCATCTCGTTGTGCCCCGCTTTCTCCAGCGCAGCGATCGCCGTCTCATCGAGGCGGACACTGCCGAGGAAAGCAAAATGGTTGCCGTCGCCCTGATCGGCCATGTGGATCTGGGCGTGCTTCTCGAGCCCCTGGAGGAATTTATTGTCCCACACATCTTCGTCGAGCACCGGGTGGTGAACAAGGTCGTCCGCCTTGCGCCCACCGTAGCCGAAGCGGGTCGAGTCCATCAGGTGGTCTAACATTTTACTAACCTCCGCCCCACCCGCATCAAAAAAGGTCGCGTACATCGAGCAGCAGATGTCCGCGCTGTGCGCGGCAGGGATAATCGCGTTCTCCACAGCGATCGCACCGCCAACCGGAATCGTCGCGGGTCCGCCACCGACCGGGCAGGCATCGGGCATGATCACGCCACGGGCAATGCGCGGCATGCGCAGCAACTCGTCCATAGTCTTGCGCACCTTGGCGATGTTCTGCTCGTCGAGTGCACAGGTCGCAGCGATCGCCTCGCCAAGCGGCGCGGCCTCCTCGCGGACACCGAGTTTCGGTGACGACTTCGGCACGTCGCGGGCAAGCAGTTTCAGCAGGTATTTCTTATCTGAAATCCCGCGCGTCTGATACTCGGCCGCCTTCTCCAGCGCCTCGCTGATCTCCGGTCCGGGCGTCCACCCGGCGTCGATCAGATCTGTTCCATCGATCAATGACATTGGCCGCGCAGACTAGCGAAATGTCATGCATTGTAAAGTGGAACTGTCGGAGAAATGATGCATTTCGGGGCTTGTATTAGATCGACGAATAGTTGCTAACCACCTGCCAGCTAGTCCCCTTTGAATACACCAAGGTCACCACCGAGCAATCGTGGAAAACCTACGGAGCAACGAATCCCTGGGCGACGATGATCTCCTTGGCCTCGTCGGTCTTGATCCACTCGAGGAACTTCTTCAACTCACCTTCGGGCGCTGCGACGAAGTAATAGTAGAGCGAGCGACTGAGTGCGTAGTTACCCTTGCGGAGGTTCGCTGCACCCGGTGCGACTGGTTTCTCGCCCTCTTTACCTGAGTCGATTTTGAGGGCTTTGACACCTTCCGTTTTGTAGGCAGCCGGAGCATAACCAATCGCCAGCGGATCGCTTGCGATGGCTTCGAGCAGTGCGGTGCTACCGCTCATGGCAGCGATCCCGGGGCGGTACTCTGCGCGCTTGTCCTCGCAGATCATTTTCAAGAATGCGCCATAGGTGCCCGAGCTGTTGTTTCGGCCGAGGGCTCGGATGTCCCCCTCCCGCTTCTCTCTCTCGCCGGAGCCATCCTCTCCCACATGCTCCCAGCGGTTGGTCATGCCAGCTTGCGTGTAGATGGCTTTGAGATCGTCGAGCGAAATCGAATCGATCGGGTTGTCTTTGTGGACGAAAATCGCGATCGGGTCGTAGGCGGCGACCATCTCCTCGACTCCGGGATCGTGCGCCGCCTCGAGTTTCGCTTCCTCGCTCGCCTTGATCGGCCTGGACGAGCTAGCGAGTTCGCACCTGCCATCGATGAGCGCTTTTAAACCACTGCTGCTGCCCCTGCCATCCACAACGATCGGCTCCAGGTTGGGGCGCTTTCTCGCGTAGGCATCAGCGAGAGCGAGATTCATCTGAAGCATGGTGTCAGAACCCATGATACGGATGGAAGCAGGCTTGCCGCCGTCTCCTTGCTTATCGTCATGAGATACTGCGGTGCCCACTGACAGGATACCAATTCCTACAATGGTGATGATCGGTAATTTCATGCCAATACGTTAAGGCTATCGAAAAATGATTGCCAACGTGATTTCCAAAAACGACGGCGCCAAGCTTGCATCCCAAGCACTTTTATTTCATTTTTCATCATCTGTGCCTCTGGAGAGGATGGCACGCCAAGGAACATGGGACATCTCGTTGCCATCTACTTCTCTACAGCCGGCGGCGGCGGAGGAGGCGGAGGGTCGAGCTGATTGATGAGCGCCTCGATGGTCTTGGTGCCGGGCATGCCCTGGTAGCCTGGCAAGATTCTGCGCAGCTCGGCAACGGCCTCTTTCTTATTTTGCTGCGACCGAAGCAGCTCGATCACGAACAACTCCATCCTCAGCTTGTCGTCTTTCTGCTGGAACATCCCGCCTGCCTTTTTAAATGCCGCTGCGGCCTCGTCGAATTTCAGCTCCTCCCGATATCGCAGGCCGATCGTCTCGTAGATCTTCGCGCTCCTCAGTTTGTCGGCTGCAAAAGCGAGCTTCGCGTAGAGCTCAGGCCCGTCATCCCTCCAGCGGTTCACCCCCATGCGCACCGCTTTAAAATCGGGATCAGGTGTCTTCCCATACGGTCGACCGGACAGGAATGGCTGGTAGAGCGGATCACCGACCATCACGTTCATCCAGGAGACGTTAGGGGTCGCCATCCAACCGGACTCGATGAAGGTGTAACCCTCGAGCAAACGCGCGTTGAACAGATCGAGGTGCGTGGTCATGGTCAGGAAAGGTTCGTAGACGTTGCCCATCACCGCCGCCGCGCCGCGCAACAGCAACGGCCCGACCCAGTAGTAAGTCTGGTGGCGGAGCGTGGTCGCACTGTAGGAATGGATGTGGGTCGCCACGGCACCTCGCTTGAACTTAAACTCCGGGTTGGCGAAGGGGCCGTCGGCGTTGCGCGCATACCAGCCGAAGTAGAAGATGACATCGTCACCCAGTGGGAAATTCGTCGCGATGCGCTCCGGGTGGCGATCGACGTAGGTCGGGATGCCCATCTGCGCGTAGCTTTTGGCGATGTTCGTCAACCACTCGTCACCGATCTTGTAGCCCGCGCCCTTGGTCACCCCCATGCGGGAGAGGTCGATGTAGGCGTTGCCCCACAGCCCCCCTTTCTCCACCGCGAGCGCATCCTCGATGAGCCGCTGCGCGGTCGCGAAATCGGGACCATCAATGCGCCCGACCAGCATCATCGCCGCGATACCAGCAGCTGATTTCGTGCGGTCGCTCTTGAAGAACGGATTGCGTCCCATCGATCTCGTCGGCGCAGCGTCGAGGCTCAACATTGTCAGTTCGGAGTCGACGCTCGCTTCGTCCGTCTGCTGTTTGTTCTTCACCGGCGTTACGGGCTTGCCCTCCGCATCAACCTTACCGGTCGGCGGCAGTGGTTCCATCTGGATGCGCAGGGGCACGCCCTTCATCAGCGCAATAATGTGGATCTTGCAAGACTTCGCGATCTTTCCCTGTGAGGCAGTCTCCAGCTCCCACAGCTGATTCTCGGTCATGAACCCGCGCAGAGGGTTGGCGATGGTGTCGTTGTAGGCGGTGCGACTGATCGTCTCCTCGAGCGCGCAGTTCAGGGCGACCAGGTGTTCGATTGGAATGTCGCGCGCCTTGGCGTAGAACGCGGCGAGCTGGCGAGACTCGGGTATATTCTGGTTGTAGACGACGAGTGTCGATTTCGCGTATTCAGTGTTCGGCACTGGAGCAGCCCGAACGAAATTAGACAGGCTAACGCAGATTAGCATTAACAAAATACGGTGATGGGGTCGCTTGGTATTCATGATCGATCGCACGCAGAACCTAGGACGGAACTAGTGTTCGGACAGAACTAAAATGGCAGTAGATCGGTCGGACAACTAGTGGTCGTCGACGACTTTACCGTTCGGGGTGTCAGCCCAAGCTAAGAAATAGGGCGAGCTCTCGTAAATCCGGTAGCGAAAGTTTTTTACAACACGTTCGATCTGGATCGGCAGCCGCTCGTGCTCCCCCGACTGGAGGATGACGATCAAGATCACCGTGGTGAGGAGGATGACGACGGTCGACCAGCTGGCGAGGCTCCAGTTCTCAGTGAAAACGCCGAAAATTGCACTGCCGATCAGGAACGCGAGTACCACGAACAACCACGTGGTCTTGGCGGGCGGCTTGATCAGGTTGCTGCGACAGGCGTGGCACATCGGAACCCTGACTTTCTTTTTTGACAGACTTGTAACAAGATCCAGAACGAAACTGGCGAACGGGATAATGGTGAGCAGGCAGCCAAGGGCCATCACCCCGCTGTCGTTGCTGCTGCTCGGCACGATCTCGAGGCGTTTAGAAGTCTGCTCCCACAGACGATGCACTGCGGCGGGAACTGTAGCGGCTGCGCAGACTTGAGGCGTAGATAGCGCATTGGCGATGGGATCAGCCGTCCAGCTCCAACCCATCGTAGGCGATGCGGATCCCGTCCGGCAAGTCCGCCTCCTCACGGGCGTGCGAAACCTCGTGCGCGATGTGGGTGAGGAAAGTCCGGCCGGACGCGACCTCTTGGGAAAAAGCCACCGCCTCGCTGAAGTTCATATGGGTCGGATGCTCGCTCAGCCGCAGGCCATCGATGATCAAGGTCTCGACACCGCGCACCGCCTCGGTCGCCTCCGCGCTAACGGACTTACAATCTGGCAGGTAGGCCGCGAGCTTTCTGCTCCCACGCTTAAAAAGAAATCCGATCGTCTCTAGCCGACCGTGAGTCACCGGTAGCGGCACGATCTCAATCTCACCCAGACTGAACGCCCCATCGATCACCCGCGGCTCCGGCTTAATGTAACCAGGGTAGCGATTCGTCCCATCGAAGGCCCACCTGAACATGCGCTTCAGGTCGTCGAGACACGCCTCGGTCGCGAAGAGGTCGATGGTAGCGTCTGCGCCAACAGAGAATCGCCGCAGATCATCAAATCCGACCACGTGGTCCATGTGGGCGTGCGTGTAGACCACCGCATCGATATGGGAAATCCCCGCGCGCAAGCACTGCAGGCGCAGCTCGGGACCGGTGTCGACAATCCACGAAGCCTCTGGCGTCTCGACGAAAATCGACGAGCGGTAGCGCTGGTCACGCGGATCATCCGAGGTGCAGACCTCGCAGCCACAGCCGATCATCGGCACGCCGACTGAGGTTCCGGTGCCTAGAAATGTAATCTTGAAGTCACTCATGGATTGCGTTGAAAATCGTTAGAGCGCCCTGCATAGTCGGACACCCGAACAAAGCCTCAGTAATGCTCACGCTCCTCAAAATCAAGAACCTCGCCCTCGTTGAAGAACTCACCTGGGAACTCGGCCGCGGCCTTGTCTGCGTCACCGGCGAGACCGGCGCTGGCAAATCCATCATCGTCGGGGCACTGAAACTGGTGCTAGGCGAGCGTGCCGACCGCGGGCTCGTCCGCACCGGCGAGGACAGTTGCACGGTCGAGGCGGTGTTCGATCTGCAAAAACCGGCGGAGGTCAATGCGGTGCTCGAGGAAGCCGGCCTCGATCCCTGCGAGGACAACCAACTCGTCATCCGCCGCGTCATCGGCGCGACCAGCGGCAACAAACAGTTCATCAACTGTTCGCCTTCGACCCTGACCGTGCTCAAATCACTCGGCCAGTACCTCGTCGACCTGCACGGCCCACACGACCACCAGTCGCTGCTCTCCCAGGAGCGCCAGCTAGACATGCTCGATGCCTACGCCGCCGCCGAGAAAGACGCCGAGGCCTACCGCGGCAAGTACCGCGACTGGCGCAATGCGGTGCGCGATTTCGAAAATCTCAGCCAGTCCGAGCGGGCGAACGAACAGGAGATCGACCTGCTCAAGTACCAGATCAACGAGATCGAGGAAGCCGATTTCAAAGATGGTGAAGAAGCAGACCTCGAGGCGCGCTACAAGGTCTCCTCCAACAGCACTCACCTGCTGGAGCTATCGAAAAAAGTCCTCTACGAACTGGGCGATGCGGAGGACTCGGTGCTGTCGCGACTCGGGGACATCGCACGCAGCGTTCGCGAGCTGGAGCGTATCGATTCGGGCATCGCCAATAGCACGGGAGGCTTCGATTCAGCGCAGGTGGAGCTGCAGGAACTCGATTCCAGCCTGCGCGATTACGTGGAAGGGCTCGAATTCGACCCGACCGAGATCGCCGCCATCGAGGAGCGCATCAACCTGCTCGAATCGCTCAAGCGCAAATACGGAGCACACCTCGAGGAGATTCACGAGTTCCGCGACGAGGCCTCCGCCAAGCTGGCGAAGATCGAAGGTCGCAGCGACGAACTCGACCGACTGCAGAAGGAGATCAAGACCATGCGCAAGGCGGCTGACACTGCCGCCATGAAGCTCTCGCAGAAACGCCGCAAGGCAGCACCTAAACTCGCCAAGGAGATCGGTTCACACCTCACCGAACTCGGCTTCAAACGCGCCAAGATTGATATTCTGCTAGAGCCACTCGAGGAGCCCGGTGGCGGTGGCATCGAGCAGGCCGATTTCAGTTTCGCCCCGAACCCCGGCGAACCCAGCAAGCCGTTGCGCCTGATCGCTTCCAGTGGTGAGATGTCGCGCGTGATGCTCGCAGTAAAGAGTGCCCTCGCCAAACAGGATTCGATCCCGCTGCTGGTGTTCGACGAGATCGACGCCAACGTCGGCGGCGAGATCGCGCAGGCGGTCGGCGCCAAGATGGCCTCGCTCGGTTCCAGCCACCAGGTCATCTCCATCACCCACCTGCCGCAGGTCGCCGCGCTCGCCAGTTGCCACTACTTCGTCAGCAAAGAATTCGGCAAAGAGCGCACCCGCACCGTGATGAAGCGCGTCGAGAACGACGAGCGCGTCACCGAGATCGCCCGCATGCTCGGCGGCAAAGCCGAGTCGGCAAGAGCACACGCCAAGAGCCTATTGGCGAACTAGGGCGAACCAGAAACCACTCGGTTCAAGCAACGTTAACACGGTCTCGGTCATGAAAACGAAACCACATCCAAGTACTAAGCACACCAAAAATTCCTATATTGACTGGACTTATGTATACTATTAACGACTTGATATGCTTAAATTCTTGGAGTTCCCGCTATTTCTGGATGCGCTTGTAGTGCTGGTTGACGCGACGCTGGAAGGCGCGCCACTTGCGGCCAGGACGGCCGTTGTCCATGAGGAAGTGCGGGCAATTCTTGTGCAGCGGGCTGGTGCCGCGGCGCGGCCAGTGGTAGTGCGGGACGACGTTATCCAGCGGGATGTCGTACTCGTTCATCAACGAGGCACACAGCTTCGCGGTGCGCTCGAGCGTCTGCTCGCGACTATTGCCACGGTGCTCACACATCTCGATGCCGATGCTGTAGTTATTACCGTCTCCATCGAAGTCGGCGTGCTCCCCCTGTTCGTTGGTCGGGATGTGCTGGATGGCGACGTCCTCCTGCACGGTGAAATGCCAGGTGAGGTAGCCGATACGGTTGCCACCGAGGCGCTTTCGCGCGCGGAGCTTACCGTTGCGCAGCGCCTTAGCGTGAGCGTAGGCATCGCCGCTGTAGTTCTGCGTGCTGTGCACCGTGATGTAGCGCGGACTCATCGAGCGGTGGACCTTGCGGCCGTGGGTGCCGCGGCGGATGTACATCTTTTTAACCTGGACCTCGCGATAGAGTTGCCCGCGTGAAACTTGCGAACCCGCTGCCGCCCCGCCACCCAATACTGAAGATCCGGGGCTACAGGCTGCGAGGAGCATCGCCAAGACGACGCATGAAAGGAGAGAGGCGAGCAGTGCGTAGTTCTTCATACAGCAGGAAAAATAGCCGGTAACGTCCGTGAGCCGTTAAGGAAACGACAGGAAGGTACAGATTACCACCGGTTTTTACTTCTGCCGCCGCAGCGTCACTAGCAAGCTGTAGACCACTCCCCCACTCACGAGAGTCCCTAGGCCCCAGAGGGATTCGGCAGGGTGACGCTGCAATGCGCGCACCGAAATGTAGAGACTTAAGACGATGAAGAGCAGCGGGACGACAGGAAAAAACGGACAGCGGAAGGTCGCACCAGCGGCGACATCTGGTTGCTTCCAACGCAACCAGACCAAGCCGAAGACGGTGGCCATCAATGAGAGCACCAAGGCAAACTCGATGAAACGGATCACCGTCTCGAACTGCTGGGTCACCGCGAGCAGGATCGCGATCGACGACTGGATCAAGATCGCGATGATCGGGATCCCCCTGCGAGTACGCCTAGCGAGGAAGCGCAACTCACGGTAGTCTTCGCCCATGACCTGCCCCACCCGGGGCCCGGCCCAGGTCATGGCGCTGACGGCAGAGATGAGGCCGACCGCGATCAACACCCCGACAAGGTTGCCCCCGGATTCGCCGAAGATCGAACGCGCGGCCACCAACCCTACCTCCTCCTTCCCTACCATTTTCGCGATCGGGGTGCTGTAGAGAAACGCCGCATTGAGCAGCACATAGATGATGGTGACGAAGCCGGTGCCGACCAGTAGCGCCCGCGGCACCGAGCGCTGTGGGTCACGCACCTCCCCGACGATGTAGGCAGCCGCATTCCAACCCGAATACGAGAAGGTCACGAAGTAGAACGAGGTGGCAAAACTCTCGCTGAGGATCTCTTTGAAACTACCCGCCCCGGGCAGGAACGAGATGCCCTGATTCTCCCCGAGGGCAAACCCACACCCCGCCAACCCGATCACAAGCGCCACCTTCAGGGAAGTCGCGACGACCTGAAACCGACTGCCAAAGGTCACGTCACGCAGGTGACAAGCGGTGACGAAAAGAATTAAACCAGCCGCCAGTGCCGACTGCCCCGCCTCGCCGTACCCCAACACGTTTCCCAGATAGGAACCGAATGCGATCGCCGCCAGCGCGACCGGCGCCGCGAACCCCACAGTGCTCGAGAGCCACCCCGAAGCGAATCCGATCCCTGGATGCAGCGTGCGCGAGAGCAGGTGATATTCACCGCCAGATCGCGGCAGGGCCGATGCCAGCTCGGCATAGCAGAGCGCGCCCATCAGGGAGTAGATCCCACCGAGCAACCAGAGGAACACCAGCGAGAACCCGCTGCCGATCCCCAACAACTGGTAGCCGAGGCTGGTGAACACCCCGACACCCACCATGTTGCCAACGACGATCGCGGTCGCGGCGAGCAGGCCAATTTTTTCGCTGGCGGGATGGTCGGCGGGCATGGGAGAATCGACCATCGCCCATCATGGCGCGATTGAAAAGAACCGCTTTCAAAGACAGAACAACCAGCCAACACCGCCCCATTCAGAAATGCACCCGTTCATCCCACGATTCGTCACCGCCCTCATCCTGTTGCTCTCCAGTTGCCTCGCCCAGGAGTCGCCAGAATCACTCTGGAAAGCTTACAAACAGAGCCAATCAGGAACCCAGGTGGCGAAAGAACTCGGTGCGCTCCCAGACACTTGGGAGCAGATCCTCGCCGCCAAGAAAGATGGCAAGATCCCGCTCGAAGGCAGGACGCTGACCCTCGGCGAACACAAGATGCCATTCATCCTCATCCGTCGTGAGGCGGAGGGTGCAATCGCAGCAGGAGGCAAACGCCCACTCTACATCTGCATGCATGGCGGCGGGCAAAACAAGAAGGCAGAGAGCGCCCACGACTGGAGCATCAACTCGCGCGAGTGGCGCGCGCAGATCGGGTTGGCAGCGCAGGTCTACCCAGCCGAGGGGTTATTTTTCATCCCACGCATGGCGGACGACCGGCTCGGCCGCTGGTGGCACGCGCACAACCAACAGGCATTCGACCAGGTGATCAAGCACGGGATCCGCGAGTGGGATATCGATCCCGACCGCGTCTACCTGCTCGGCATTTCCGAGGGCGCCTACGGCACGGACATCCTCGCCCCGTTCATGGCCGATCGCTTTGCCGGAGGAAATGCGATGGCGGGCGGCGTCGGCGATGATGTACCCGCAGAGAACCTGCGCAACGTGGCATTCCGCACCGATGTCGGGGAGAACGACAAGATGTTCGACCGGGTCGGGCTGGCGCGCAAATTCCACGCCAGGCTCGACGAGGCGAAGAAGGGTGACGAGCCTGGCTACGTCCACTCGCTCAATGTGCAAGAGGGGCGCGGCCACGGCGTCGACTATCGACCAGGTGTCGCCTGGATGGTGAAGCACCAACGCGACGCGCGTCCGCAGCGCATCGTCTGGACTTCGAAAATCCTCGGCCAACAACGCCGTAGCCGATTCTATTGGATCGGCTTGGAGGGCGAGGAGTTGGAAGGCATCATCCACCTGACGGCGGAGGCCGATCGCGATCGCAACCTAGTCGAGCTGACCGCGAACACCGGCAAGGGCGACGATGAGAAACCGCTCGAGGGAGCCAAGCTCGTCGTCCTGCTTGATGACTCGCTGGTCGATCTGGCCAAGCCCGTGAAGATCACCTGCAATGGCAAGGTCGTCCACGAGGGCAAGGTTGAGAAGAACGTCGCCACGCTCAAACAGACCCTCGAAGAACGTGGCGACCCAAAGATGATGTTCCCTGGCAAGGTGGAGATTTCTCTCTGACCGCACCGGGAAGGGTAGACTCGACGCTGAAGCTGCCACCGCCGAACCGTTTTCCCTATGGGGCGAGTCCCGCCGTTGCCCTCGTAAACTGCCGGGTCTGGGTCGAGATCGTTGCGTCGGTCTTGAAGGTGACCATCTCAAGACACTCTTTGGGTGACAGATCAACCGTCGCGATCGATCGCGGCCGTTTCGAAGTTGCCACCGTTGTTGAACTCAAAGTAGAGATCTACCAAAACATCCTCCACCCGCCGCTAGCCATCGATCGAGTGCCCCTGGTGCCGGCCGTGCAACAACGACGGGCGCGACGGCGCACTAGTGTGCTAATCCAACTTCGCCAGCTTCTCCCAATCCTCTTTCGCCCCCTCCGACTTCTGATATTCCATCAGGATCTTCCAGTCCCCGTCCCGCTTTACTAACAAGGCCTCAAAATGGATGTAAGCGCTAGTCACCACACCCTCCGCATCGGTCGATGAATACAAAAACATCCCTGTCTCGTGGGCAGTCTCCCCATCGCCGAAACGTTGCGCAAAGCGGAACTCGACGCCCGCCTTCATCTTGCCAGCTTTGGTCTGATCAAATTCCTTCTTCCATCCAGTCAGAGCTTTCGCGAGCGGGTAGCTGGTCCTCCTTTTTCCAGAAACTAGGACACCTTCATCGTGGCAGGTCGCCACGTAACCCGCAAAATCCCCCGTCCCGACCGCGCGCGAGACTCCCGCCCAATAGGCGTTCAACTCTTTCAGCCGAGCCGCATCATCATCGGCGAACAACTGGGACGAGATAACGAGGAGGGTGAACAGGGATAGGATGATCTTCATGATCAGACCAATCCACCACGTCGAACCGATTTGCAAAGACCGCGAATCACGCATGCGGACGCTGGCTGGGATTCCGTTGACAAGCCCACCACCCCACAACTAGATTCTCGCCATGAAGTCTTTTAAACTACTCGCCGCCCTGCTGCTGGCCCCACTTCTGTTCGCCCTCACCGCCAACGCGGATGACAAGGACAAGAATGAGGAGGTCAAATCCAAGAAACCAAGCCTGACCTACTACTACTTCGACGGGTGAGTACTCTGCGCGAAAGTGACGGCCATCGTGAATGACCAAAAGAAAACCCACCAGTCCGACCTCGACATCCAAACCGTGAAAGTCGGCGATGGCGACAGCGCCAAGCAGATCAAGGACGCCAAACTCAAATCCCACGGCATCATCGCCAAGGACAAAGACGACAAGCTCGTCACCACCGTCGACGGCCACAACTACGGCAAGGCCGAGGTGGAAGCCGTGATCAAGAAACTCCTCGCCAAGGACGAATCAAAGGAGAAGAAAGACGACGAGAAAAAGAAGGCTTCCTGATAGCAGGGAAAGTGGCTGCCTTGGTGTTGGAGTGAGGTCTTCAGGCCTTTGCAGAGCACCCGTCCTACGCGGACTGGATCCTTCGCAGCTCTGGTGCTGAGTCATTGCTAGACGGTCGAAACCCGTCCGGCTACGGGAACGTCTAAAAACTACGCTCCGGGGTATCCGCACCGTCTTTTCACACAGCTTTCATCCAGCGGTCACCGGATCTTCACATTGCAGGAGAAGTATGGGAGCAATGAAAGCTCCTACATTCGCTGCCCTCTTTGTGTTCTCCGTCGGGTTTGGCCAGGCCCTCGCGGCTGACGATCCCGACAACTCACTGTCTCCGTATTTCGAGCTTAGCTCTCCCGGGAACTTCCCGCTGCGCAAGACAGAGACCGAGATCGCGATCGCCGGGGTGATCGCGCAGGTCACGGTTCGCCAGACCTACGCGAACGCGGGAACGTCCGCGATCGAAGCCCGCTACCTATTCCCGGCCTCGACGCGCGCGGCGGTGCACGGGATGACGATGAAGGTCGGCGAGCGCGAGATCGTCGCGAAGATCCAGGAGAAGGAAAAGGCGAAGAGGACTTTCGAGAAAGCGAGGGCGGAGAAAAAATCGGCCGCGCTGTTGGAGC